>JACAEV010000231.1 GCA_013388645.1 Syntrophaceae bacterium
AGATCCTTAAGTGAATCCATCATTTGAGAGATCCAAAAAGCGCGTTGTGCAATAACTTTTAGATCAATATCGCCGGGGCTCATATTAATCACCCATGATCATTCTTTGCTTCATACGCTCATAGGGGAGAAGGTCCGCAGCCATTCGCATGATGTGTAGCTGATACTCCGCTTCATAGGTGGAATCCTGCATATAAAGAATCTCTCCTGTCACAATTTCAAAAGCCAAGAAAACGGGAGCTTCAGGAAGAACAATCAAATCTACCCGGAATACATCAAAGAGGTCTTCAAAGAAGATTACAATCTTAACCTTTCCTTCCACGGTGAGGGGTTTTTCGGGCTTGATCCCTATATCTAAATCCGATGGTTTAGGGGAGAATTGTTCGATTCTGCCCTCGACCAAGTCTAAGGCCTCTTTTGCCCTGCTTCCAAAAGCGTAAATAATTTGGAGACCATACTGAGAGGCAATATTTCTGATCTCCTCTTTTATATTTCCCATGCTATTTCTCCTAATTTTAAAAGGAATTTTATCATCTTAGAGTTTTTTGTCAAACCCTTTCCTCGCCTGCCTACTGCAAGAGGGGATTTTTTTCTCTCTCCGAACTACGAACTCATTACTTCGAACTATTTCCCCACCAGCCCAAAATCAATATGCCGCCTCTCCACATCCACCCGTTCCACCTTTACTTTGATCGGGTCTCCGATCCTGAAACGCTTATGCGTCCTCTCTCCAACAAGGCAATATTTATCTTCATGATAATGATAATAATCATCATGAAGGCTTGTCACCCTGACCAATCCCTCTACAAAAATATCTCTTAGCTCTACAAAGAAACCAAAAGCCGTCACACCACTAATGATCCCTTCAAATTCCTCGCCAATCTTATCCTTCATAAAACGAACTCTGTACCTATCCAGAATCTCTCTTTCCGCTTCCATGGCCACCCTTTCCCGATTGGAGAGATGGTCCGCACGCTGGGCCAAGGTTTCCTCCGAGATCTTAATCTCTCTATTCGACAGAACTCTTTTGAGAAGGCGATGTACGATCAAATCAGGATATCGTCGAATAGGAGAAGTAAAATGGGTGTAGCCTTCTGAGGCTAAACCGAAATGTCCAATATTCTTAGCTGAATATTTGGCCCATTTCATTGATCGAAGAAGAACGTCGTTGACGACTCTCTCTTCAGGTCTTCCTTTCACATCGGAAAGGATTTTCTGAAATGCTTTGGGAGAATGGTCGAATTCTTTTCCCATCCCGTGGTCGGGTCTTATCGACTTATATCCCAAATGGGAAATGAATCGGCGAAACTCATCGATTGACTCTTTTTGCGGTGGCTCGTGGACACGATAGACAAAAGGGCAACCCTTCTCCTTCATAAAATGGGCAACCGCCTCATTGGCAGCGATCATAAATTCTTCGATAATCTGATGAGCAAGGTTTCTCTCCGCCCGAATGATGTCCTCGGTCTCTCCCTGAAGATTGAGAATCACTTCGGGTTCCGGGAGATCAAAATCAATCGCCCCCCTTCCCATTCTTTTTCGACGGAGTTCTTGAGAAAGATTGGCCATGAGCTCCAAGGAGGGGAGAAGGTGTCTAAATTTATTCCTCAATTCCACATCGCCATCCACCAATATTTTTCTCACCAGAGTGTAAGTTAACCTCTCATGGCTCCGGATCACACTGGGATAAAACCGAACTTCTTTACTCTCTCCATTTTCATCATAACTCAATTCAGTAGTGAGGGTTAGTCGATCCAATCTGGGGTGAAGGCAACAGATTTGATTGGAGAGTTCAGGAGGGAACATGGAGATGGCGCGGTCCGGAAAATAGACACTTGTCCCCCTGACATAGGCTTCTTCGTCCAGAGAGGTTTCTTCTTTGACATAGTGGCTGACATCGGAGATCGAGACGTACAGTTTCAACTTTCCATCTTTTTCTCTCTCAATCGAGACGGCATCATCAAAATCTTTTGCATTTTCTCCATCAATAGTAAAGGTTGGAATGTCTCTCAGATCGACCCGCTCCCTATATTCAGTTGGAGAGGGGGCAGGGGGGAGATGCTGTGCTTCTTTCAAGGCAGCTGACGAAAACCGATGAGGAAGATCATATTTGTGAATGATGATTTGGGGTTCAATCTCTGGATCATCCGGATATCCTAAAATATGGGACACTCGACCCTCGGGTCTGGCTCTTTCGGTGGGATATCGGGTGATCTCCGCCACCACCATCTGATTCGGCCTTGCCCTTTTTGTTTCCCCATCCGGGATGAAAACCTCCTGAAGGATCCTCTCATCTTCCGGAATGACATAAGAATAATTTTTCCCCCTCATGAATCGACCCACCACTTTGCGGGTCTTTCTTTCCAGAATCCGAATCACACTGCCTTCTTTTCCTTTTTTTCGGATGGACTCAATTCTTGCAACGACACGATCCCCATGCATGGCTTCTTTGAGATTTCTGGGACTGATAAAAACATCTCCTTCCCCTTCTTTTTCAGGAATGACGAAACCATATCCATTCGGGTGCGCCTTTACCTTGCCTATGATCAGACTCATCTTCGATGGCAAACCGTAACGGTTGCCTCGAATACGAACGATCTTTCCTTCATCGGCTAACTCTCTGAGTATCTCTCTTGCCCTTCCCCTCTGTTCTTTTTGAAGACCCAAGCGGCGGAGGATCTCTCTTAAAAGAAGAGGCCGGTCCTCCTCCCTCATCGTCTGGAGAATTTCTTCTGTAAAAAGCCCCCTATTCCTCACCTCTTTCACCTTATCTCTTTTTTTCCTCATCTTGATCATCGTCATCTTAAAGGGAGAGTTTATCACCAGTGGCGACGGATACTGAATCGATTTGACTATTTTGAAAAAAAAAGGGCATGGACGCCCTTTTAATTAAATGGAAAATTCTAAATACAATTCATGTTCGCACTCCACCCCAAAATCCCATTGACCCAAAAAACATCATCACAAGAACAATGGCAACGAAAATAAGAATAAAAACCACAATGACAGGAAGGAGGACGGCTAAAATGGCTTTGCCGGTTGAGATTCCATGGCCTTCCCTCACCCCAATAACGGTTAGGATGAGAGTGTAAATGCCGCCAACAAAGAGTCCAATGAAAGGGATAATTCCAAAGAGATAGGCACTGTAAGAGTAGGAAACGGCGCGGAAAGTGGTCTTATAGCCGTGGTGATTGCCTCTCACGATCATGAGGCAAAGGTGTAAGATACCACTTCCGATGAAAATCGCAAGGGCTTGCTGAAAGGGGAGAGGAATGATCACCTGAAGAATAGAAAGACCGTATTGGAAGGGAAATCGATCCAGCGGGATGAAACGTGCCATGAAAAGCCAAAACCAGAAAATTGAAAAACCATTTCCAATAATCCCGGTGATCAACCCGTAGATCAGCGGAGACCAATATCCCTCCCCGAAAGATATTTTCTTAAAAAATGATATGGGAGAAAAAAGAGATCCTTTTACCGTTTGAAAAAATGCTTTGATAAATCCCTCCCCGCTCTCCCAAGGGACATACTCATCTTTTGAAACTTCTCTTACCTGCCCCTCTACAGAACGGGCCATTTCCTGAAATTGGACATATTTAGAGATAATAATACCACATTTAACGCATTCATTGGTCTCGGGTTGCTCGAATCCACACTGGGGACATATTACCATTGCCCCTGTTGATGGTTTTCTCTCGGGTTCGGTTTTAGGAGTAAAAGTAGTTTGGGACTCGGGCTTGGGTTCCGGTCTTGGTGCGGGTTCAAACTCTTGAGTCATTTTTAGATTGAGAGGGATCTCTTCTTCGACTCTCACCCTCCCGCCAATCTCTTCAAAGGCCCTTACATACCTCTCTGCTTCTTCTTTCGTAATGCCTTTTTTTACCACAATGGGAACTCTCTGGAGCAAACTTTCTGCTCTCCCAAGAGTGAGATTAAATTTTTTCTGAAGACCTAAAAGCAAACGCGACTCTTCTTCGGGCCCTATCACTGAAAGACCTAAAAAAATCACTTTATACGATACCACTTTCCCCTCCCTCTCTTTGAAATATACAAGGGTTTTGAAATAGTTACCATATTCGACATCAAACTACAAGAATTATTTAATTAGA
>JACAEV010000225.1 GCA_013388645.1 Syntrophaceae bacterium
ATCGAAATATAACTAAAAAATTTCGAACTTTATATCAAGATCAAATAATCTGATCGATAATAATAATCCACATCACTTCTATTTGAACGGCCGATCCGGCCCGCTCACCCTCTCGCGGGCGTGCCAAAAGTCGCTCCTTATTCGTCGCGACGGCACCCTCCTGCCCCAAGGCAGGCGCGCTAACCAGGCTGCGCTACGCCCCGATGTCTTCAAATGCCAATCACCAACATCCGAGCCCTAAACAAATATCTCGTAAACCACCTTCTATTTAACACATCATTTTTAATCAGACAACCACTTGATCCATAAAGGAACGAAGGATCTTTCTCAGTTTCCGCAAAGCCTTTCCCCGATGACTAATCTTATTTTTTTCTTTGAGGGGAAGTTCTGCCATGGTCTTTCCATATTTCGGAAGAATGAAGAGGGGATCGTATCCAAATCCTCTTCGTCCTTTTTCTTTGAATCCAATTCTTCCCCGACATGTCCCCTCGGCCACAACCTCTTCTCCATCAGGAGAGACCAAAGCGATGATACATTTAAACCGAGCACCTCTTTTTGATAAAGGAATTCCCTCCATTTCTGTGAGGAGTTTTCGATTATTTTCTCTGCTCGAAGCCCTCTCCCCCGAATACCTCGCAGAATAGATACCGGGCATTCCTTTCAAACGATCCACTTCTAATCCAGAATCATCCGCAAGGGTTAACTTCCCCAAGACGGTTGAATAGAAGCGAGCCTTTTTTAGAGCGTTCTCCTTGAAACTTTGACCATCCTCTTCGATTTCAGAAAGATTAGGATAGTCGCTTAACGTGCGGATTCGAAGACCTAACTCTTTTAAACCCTCTCGAATTTCGCGAATTTTCCCTTTGTTCTTGGTTGCAACAATCAGCTCTGATCTTTTCCTGATGAATTTATCCTTTCCCTTCAAGAGATTTTTCCTGAATTCTCGTGAGGACCTGAATTCCCCTCTGGGCACTTTTGATCAATTCGTCCATCTCTCTCTTTGTAAAAACCCCTCCCTCGGCTGTGCCTTGAATTTCTACAAATTTTCCTGTACCGGTCATCACCACATTCATATCTACTTCAGCGTTGGAATCCTCCTCATAGGTTAAATCCAGAAGGATTTTGCCTGCTGTTTTCCCCACGCTGACAGCAGCAACCGAATCTTTGGCAGGAACCTTTTCAATCGCCCCATTCTTAACCATCTTTCGAAAAGCATCCACCAAAGCAACATAGGCGCCCGTGATGGAGGCAGTCCTGGTCCCTCCATCCGCTTGAATCACATCACAATCGATCCAGATGGTTCGCTCCCCGAATGCGCTGAGGTCCGTCACAGACCTTAACGATCGTCCGATCAACCTCTGGATTTCAAAGGCACGTCCATTTCCTCCCCCTCTTTCCCTGGGGGAACGGGTTAGCGTCGAACGAGGAAGCATGGAGTATTCTGCCGTGACCCAACCTTTTCCGGTGTTCCTTAAAAATGGTGGAACCCTTTCCTCCACGCTGGCCGAACAGATGACTTTAGTATCCCCGATCTCGATGAAAACTGATCCCTCCGCATGTTTTAGGTAATTTCTCGTAATTTTTACTGGCCTGAGATCCTTGAACCCTCTTCCGTCTGAACGTTTCACAAAAACCCCCTTTTTAGTTTATTTTTTCAAGAAATTCCTCAAAAGTCAATTCCTTGAATTGATTAGGACATAGGGGATCGTCTAAGGGCAAAAGATAATGTCTTAAAGAGTTAAAAACGAAATACGTAACCTTTTATAACAAAACGTGCTTTCCTAACCCTTACCGTGACCTATGGACACTTTTTAACGGGATTTACGCTGCCTTGTCCAGGAGATAAGAATCGCCACAAGACCAATGATGAAAGTGACCTTCCAAACGTTCTGAATGCTCTCCAGAGAAAGGCCTACCTTTGCCTGCTTCAATGGAGCAACAGGTTGCCCGAAGGCCATGACCATCTCTGCAAAGGCGATTCCGATTACCATCCCCAAATTTCTGGAAAGGGCTAAAAAACTTGAAGCCAACCCCACTTTCTCCCTGGGCAAAGAACCGATGATGGCACTATTATTGGCAGGATTGAAGAGACTGATTCCGAGACCAAGGACAATCTGCCTCCATAAAATGTCAACATCATTGGCACCCAGTTTTAAATAGGTGAAAGAGAAAATGGTTAAGGAGACAATGGTTAACCCTATGGTTGCAGGAATTCTGGACCCAACTCGATCAGAAAATTTCCCTCCCCAGGGGGCCGTCAGCATCACCGTGAGGGCAACCGGAAAGATCAGCATCCCGACCTTGGAAGGAGGGAATTCCAAAATATTCTGAAGAAAGAACGGGGTGACAAAGGCATGGGCAGCATTCATCCAGAAGGAAAAGAAGCTGGCTCCAAGAGAAGAGATAAAAATTCGTCTTTTGAAGAAATGGAGGTCCACCAAGGGAGAAGGAGAATGGAGTTCGATCATGATAAAAAGCACAAAACAAAGAAGGCTGAAAAGTAGCCATCCCCAGAGAAAAGATCCTGACCCCTGACCCATTCGGTTAAGAAATAAAATCAAAAAGGTTAAAGAGAAAAAGAGGAGAAGGGCTCCCCAGAGATCGACACGCGGTTTCTCTATGGGTTCGACCCTCTCGAGAACTTTCGAAGTGAGGTAGACTCCAATGACCCCGATGGGGAGATTGATAAAGAAGATGGATCTCCACCCAAAATGTTCAACCAAAAACCCGCCGAGGATCGGTCCCGTTAAAAACCCAGCGGAGACGACCGAACCAATCATCCCCAATACTTTTCCTCTCTCCTTTTCTGGAAAAGCAGTGGTGACAATTGCCGGACCATTGGCCATCAGGGCGGAGGCTCCCAAGCCTTGAAGCATTCTGGAACCAATAAGGAAATAGATGCTCGGGGAAAAACCGCAAAGCGCCGAACCGACCGTGAAGGTCAAAAACCCTAAGAGGTAAATTCTTCTTTGCCCGAAGAGATCGGAGAGCCTTCCCATTAAAAGCAAACATCCTGTGATGATAATTAAATAGCCCATCACCACCCAAGCCACTGCTGTGAGACGGGTGTTGAACGACTGAGTGATCGTTGGAAGAGAGATATTCACAATGCTGGCATCCAAGGTCGACATATAGACCCCAATCGAAATGTTGAGTATCACCCATCTTCGTCGGATTTTTTCAGGGAAGGCCATGAAGGCTCCAAACTCCTTAAGACCTGTTAGATAATATTATTTAAACGATTTTCTCCATTCAGATTTAAACAAATTTTAGATATTTATACAAGAAACGATTCCATTGCAGATCTTAAATGGTAAGCCGAAAAATTCTAAGCTTGAAATTTAAATGTTTCTCTTTCCATCTTTTGGAACATGACCCATATTGAAACCCCATCAAAAAATGGTTATCATATTTAAGTTCAAATTTTTATACCTCGGATGAAGGAGCGGATAAATGCATAAGGAAAATCAAATCAAAGGATTCACCGGTGCCTCCAAATATGTCCTGGATGAGGAACTGGCCCGGATCGTCAATATTTCAATGGCTTTGGAGATGCCTCTTCTACTCAAGGGAGAACCTGGAACGGGTAAGACGATGTTGGCTCACGCGATCGCTGAAGCTTTTGGCATGAAACTGATTGTCCTCAATGTCAAATCGAGCATGAAGCTGATCGATGCCCTTTATCAGTATGATACCCTGACGCGTTTGAATGATAGCCGGTTTGGGGACTCCAAGAGAGATGTCAGCAATATCGAAGAATATATTCGTATGGGGAAGATTGGGCAGGCTTTTGTCTCCGATGCGAGAGTCGTTCTGCTCATTGATGAGATCGATAAGGCCGATACCGATTTTCAGGATGACATGCTGGATGTGTTGGACCAGATGGAATTCGATATTATCGAGATTGATAAAACCATCAAAGCAAAACATCGGCCGGTGATCATCATCACTTCGAATGCCAAAAAAGATCTTTCCGATCCATTTCTGGGTCGCTGCAATTTTCATCACATCGCCTTCCCAGAACCGGACATGATGAGAAGGATCGTTCATGTCCATTTTCCAGAGATCGATAAGGAATTGCTCGATAGCACCGTCAAAACCTTCTACCGCCTGAGAGAAATCAGAGGCATTGAGAAAAAACCAGCCACCCGAGAATTGATTAATTGGATCAGAGCCTTAAAAGCAGATCCTGACTTTCGGGTCAAGGATCTCATCAAGGGAGAAGTTCCTTTCTTAGGGGTTCTCTTTAAAAAGAGCCCGGATTACGTCGTCGCCCAGAATGCGGTCGCCAGGTTTAGAGTTTGATGGGAGACGGGTAAAGGCAAAGGTGAGGAAGCCAGCTTCGTAATTCGGTAACGGTAACGTAAAATGAATTAAAAGACGAGAAACGTAGCCTTTTATAAACGGTACGGGCCTCGTTACCATGACCCATAGACTTTATTTTCTGGATCAATCGCAATGTTCGTCGATTTCTTTTTTTTATTGAAAAAGGCAGGTATTCCAGTATCTCCCACCTCTTTTTTGAGGCTTCAGAAAGCCTTAAGCATGGGACTCATCAATTCTCTGGATGATTTTTATACGGGAGCCCGTGCTATTCTGGTGAAAAGCGAGAAATATTTCGATCTTTACGACCAAGTGTTCGCTCATCAGTTTAAAGGCACGGAGTTTAAGGAACCAGAAGAATTCGAATTGTCGGAAATCGCCCGGGCCTTGCTCGACGAATGGTTGAAGGACCCCAAAGCTCTGGCAGAGGCCTTGGGGGTGGATGAAAAGGATTTATTAAAACTGAGCCCGGAGGAACTCCTTAAATATTTTATGGATCGACTCAAAGAACAGACCGAAGCGCATCACGGAGGAAGTAAGTGGATTGGAACGGGAGGAACTTCCCCTGTGGGGCATTCGGGATATCATCCGGGTGGGATGAGGGTCGGAGGGGTATCGAGAAATAAGTCAGCCGTGAAGGTGGCGATGGAACGAAGATATCGGGATTATTCTCAGGAAGGACCGATGACGCCCTCTCAATTGGGAGAGGCCCTCAAGAGGTTGCGAAATATGGTTCCGTTTGGTCCCAAGGATAAGGTGAATATTGATAAGACGATTTACGAAACGATGAGGAATGCAGGAGAAATAGAAATCATATTTGATCGGAGCCTGAAGGACCGTTTAAAAGTCATCCTGGCCATTGATAATGGCGGATGGTCCATGGAGCCCTATATCGAATTGGTCCAAACGCTCTTTAATTATGCCCGGGCCCAGTTCAAAGACCTGAAAACGTTCTACTTCCATAACACCATTTACGACTACCTCTGGGAAGATCCCCCAAGGCGTTCGAAGCCCTTCCCAGTGGATGAACTGGTTCGCCTTGATCCGGAAACGAGGTTCATCATTGTAGGGGATGCAAGCATGGCTCCTTATGAACTGATGGCTACGGACGGATCTATCTATATTGGGGAACGATCTGGAAAGCCCAGCTTTGAGAGGCTGAAATTTATTGCCAAAACCTTTCCCCACACTGTCTGGATCAATCCAAAACTTGCAGAGGAATGGCCCTACACCCGCTCCATCCATCACATCCAGGAGATCTTTCCCATGTTTGAACTGACCTTAGATGGATTGGAGAAAGCGGTAACCACGATGATGAGGAAAAATTAAAACACAAGGTTAAGGTCAAGGCTGAGGTTAAGAATGCAAAGGACGACTGAGCTTTCCCCTTCCCATAGAATTGCCAGGCGATACATTTAGCCCATAATCTTGTTTAAGAATGGTAGGGGATCGACGAAGTGTTTGTCGAGGCCCAGTGCTTCAAACTTTAAGCCAAAAGCCAATCCCATCAATTGCGTGAAATAAAGAATGGGCAGATGAAAGGCCTCTTTAAACTCCTCCTCAATCTGTTTTTGTCGGGCATCCAGGTTGACATGACAAAGCGGACAAGCCACCACAATGGCATCGGCTCCCACACTCTTTGCATTTTTAAGAATCTTTCTGCTTAACTCTAAAGCGATTGGAAGTTGGGTGATCCCAAGAGAGACGCCACAACATCGAGTTTTGTAAGACCAGTCGAGAGAGTTAGCTCCAATGGCTTTCATTAACTGATCCATCTCGGTGGGGTATTCATAATCTTTCACCTCTGTGATTTTCGGAGGACGGGTGATGATACATCCGTAATAACAAACGACCTTCAACCCCTTGAGAGGATGTACCACCTTTGAAGCAACCTCCTGGATACCAATTTTTTCAGTCATTGTATTTAAGAGATGTTCGACTCTCATCCCATTTGAAGAAAGATTGGGAATCTCTCGATGCACCTTCTCTCTTAAATTTTGATCTTCTTTTGTCTCTTTCAATGCCACCCTCATCCTGAGAAAACAGGAAGGACAGGGGGTAGTGATATAATTTAGACCTTCTCCTTGCATTAAGGCGATGTTCTTCATGGGAAGCAATGTCGAGAGAAAATGGTCTGTGGAATGAGTGGGAGTGGTTCCGCAGCAACCCCATCCTTTTGGTTCATGAAGAGGGATTCCAAGTTTATGAAATACCGCTTTCGTGGAAAGGTCGTATTCCTTTGAGGTACCATGGAGGCTGCAACCTGGGAAATAGGCAATCCCATCTTTTTTCGTAGCTGCCTTTCCCTTGACCTTTAGTTTTCCGAATGCGGGAAAGACTTTCAACTTTCCATTTTTAAACATCTTCCAAGCCATGGGCAGATCGTTTTTCCAAATCTGCTGATAATTCAGTTGTCGGTTTAACATCTGACGGAGGTAGATTTCTCCCATCAATCCCGCTTCATATATTCTTCCAAACCATCTGATTCCTCTGAGAGCAGCTTGATAGAAGAGAGGGACGGACGGGACTTTCGCCTCGATCCCCTCTTTCTTAGCCATGATCTTTAAAACGTCCATGATCTTCGTAATATTGATATCATGGGGACAGCGGGTGGCACAGGTCTCGCACATCGCACAGAGCCAAATGGTTTTTGAATGCAAAACCATTTCCTTTTGACCCAATTGGATCGCCCTCATCACCTGATTTGGGGCGAGATCAAAGTGCTCAGCCACCGGACAACCTGAGGAACATTTCTGGCATTGATAACAGAGAAAAACATTTTCTCCACATTCCTTGTGAATGGTTTCAGCAAGATTAGTAGTTAATACTGTTTCCATTGATGGTATCCCTCTTACAAATCCCCCTTTCATCCCCCTTTACTAAAGGGGGAAAGAGAGGGATTAGAGTTGTGGTCTGGGCAGGAGTCCTGAGGCCTTGGCAATCTCCGGCACCTTCTCCTCCCACTCGATCGCCATAATATGGATCCCCCGCACCCCAGGGATCTCCCTCAACCTCTGAATCAAC
>JACAEV010000238.1 GCA_013388645.1 Syntrophaceae bacterium
CTCGGGGATGAGATGGTCTGGCATCCCATTAAAGGCCTCTGAAACCTCTATTCCACATTGCTGAAAGATGGCTGTGAGGTGAAGGGCTGAATCTCCCATCAAGAAACCCCTCTCTTTTGCGAAAGGGAGCGGACAATGAGGATCTTGAGTCCACGGCTTATAGAACGATTCGACCAATGAAATTTTCTCTGCTCCTGTATCGGAAAAAAGGCGATGATATTCTTCCTGCAACTCTTTTAGAAGTAATTGAGGGGGACCTTGAGTTAAAAACCCTTTCAGGATTTCAGCCTCTCCTTCCCATAATTGAATATAGCTCTTGAAAAAGGTATGAAGGTGACCTTGGGTTAACGGTTCCACCATTCTCTGATCCGGGGGACAGAAAAGAGAGGAAATGATTTCACAAAAAAATGATTTCCCTTTATCGGACACGAACGCTATCCCCTCTTGTAGTAGATTCTCGGTTTAGTATTGAGTTCGGCTTTGAATTGTTTTAATTTATTTTTGATAATATATTGGGAAATTTCACTATTGGGGTCATCCAGGTCTCCGAACATCCGGACTCCCGTCATACAGGTTGTCATGCAGGCCGGCTTTTCGCCTTTCTCAACAAATTCGATACAGAACCGACACTTTTCGATATAACCTTCCTTCTTAATAATCCTGACATTATAGGGACAAGCAGCAATACAATATTTGCAGCCGATGCATTTATTCTTATCCACGAGAACCACCCCATCCTCTCTCTTATGAGAAGCTCCGGTGGGGCAGACTTTGACACAGGGGGGGTTATCACAATGCTGGCACTGAACAGGAAGAAATTCTCTGTTGTAATTCGGAAAGCTCCCGTACTCACGCTCTTCAAGATGGTTATAGGCCTCCTTGTCAGCCAGACCATTCTGATTGTGACAAGCAACACGACACGCATGACACCCTACGCATTTTGTCTCATCGATTACCATTCCATAACGAGCCATGAACCGTATTCTCCAAATTGGATTATGCTTTGGTCACCTGAACCACAATTTCTGAGGACATCGAATGTCCTACTGTTGGATCAAAATAAGTTGGAAGAAAATCATTATAATTTAAACCGATATCATAGGCTGTTTTTAAATTTTTTGAAAAGATCCCATACCCACTGGGCAACCATACACAAGAAGGGTGAAGTCCTTCTGTCAACCGAACTCGTACCTTGCCTTCCCCCACAATCGACTTGATCTTTACCCAATCTCCGTCTTTAAGGCCTAAACGTTCTCCTCTCTTTTTATTCATCCATAGCCGAATCAAATCATAACGTTGACTGAGCGCCATGAGAACGGGTTGGTTCGCAGTCATGGAATGGGTATGGATGGCTTGCTTTCCATGGAGCAATCGATAAGAATACGGGTCTTTAGGATCTGGCGATACAAGGGGATCCTCCCAACGGGGGATGGCTGGAAATCCAAGCCGCTCCAGTGTCTTACAATAAATTTCAACCTTTCCGGAGGGTGTATCTAATTTCTTGAACCCTTCTTTCCATTCTTCCCCAACAAATAAAACCCCCTTTTCTTTTAACTGCTCTAACGTGACGCCTAATGGTTTTAGTCGGAGCCGATTGGCTTCCTCAATGTCAAAATTGAAATATTTGCCCACGCCTAAATGTTTTGCCAATTCAATGATAATTTGTGTACCTGGACGGGTGTCATACATGGGTTTGACCACCTGCTGCTGAAGGCTAACCTGAGCTCGCTTTCCGCTATGTTTGGTATCAACCGCCTCGGTCCTTTCTAAATAGAAAGACTCCGGGAGAACATAGTGGGCTACGGATGCCGTTTCAGAAAGAACAGTATCAATGGCAACCAACAGCTCGAGCTTTTGATAACCCGCAATCACCCTTTTGGGATTTGGATTCGTCCGTAGGGGATTGTAGTGATAAACAAACCCAGCTTTCAATTCTCCTCGAAGAGCCAATTCGGGAATGGCATGGGCAATACCATCTCCATAACTTCCTAAGGGATATCTTCCAGGCACACCCGTACCGTCCAATTTCCCTATTTTGGGGCCATCTGGCGCAGGATGCTTGGGTTGAAGCTCTCCCAATTTTGCGGATTGCGCAAAATAGATTCCCCCTTTTTGATTGATATTTCCAAGCAGGCTATTGGTAATGGCTAACGCTCGGGCAGTCTGAAAACTATTCAAATATTGAGCACCGAAGGCTCCGTGGTAGCCGCGATGGATAAGACATTTCGGTTTGGCTTGAGCCATTTCTCGTGTGATCCGGAGGATTGTTTTGGCTGGAATTTCGCATACCTTCTCTGCCCATTCTGGAGGATAGTTGATGATCTCATCTCCCAACTGTTCAAATCCGATGGTCTTCTCTACTACAAATTTTTTGTCGTAGAGATCTTCCTTGACCAATACATTCATCATTGCAAGGAGAAAGGCTAAATCCGTTCCGGGTTTAATGGGAAGCCACTCATCAGCAAGAATGGCGGTCTCACTATGTCTCGGATCGACGACTACCAACTTTGCCCCTTTCTCTTTTGCTTCAACAATTCGTTTCACCTGACCGAGATCAATTCCCCCTGCTGGATTCCGACCGATGATCAGAATATATTTTGAATGAGAGAGGTCAACGGAAGGAAGTTCTCCTACGGTCGCCACCCAGCCCGCATTTCTGGCGGTGTAGCAAGTTGAGCCATGGGTGAAGTAATGGGGACTTCCCAAAGAATGCATTAACCTCAAAGCATAAGAATGGTTCGGTTGAGGGTAATTTACCCAGAAGATGCTCTGAGGGCCATTATCCATGAGAATGAGATTAATCTTTTGAGCAATCTCTTTATAGGCCTTCTCCCAAGAAATAGGTTCGAATTTATTTCCAACTCTTTTTAAAGGACTTTTTATGCGATCCGGATTATATAAATCGTGAAGATAGCCATGTCCTTTTGGGCAAATCACTCCAAGATTTCCATTCGCTTCGGGATTTCCTTCAATTTTCCAAAGGCGTCCATTCTTTACATAGGCAAATATCCCACAGCGATTGCCACACCCGTTACATAAGGTTGGGATACGGGTCACTGGCGAGTTTACATGAGCCTGTACCCATTGATTAAAATCGAGCAGTTCATGACTTAGGGAAAGTGCTCCTACGGTCGCCCCTGTAACCTTTAAAAACCCTCGTCTTGTCAATTTAGGATTATGTTTATCCATGGCTTCGGTCTTTTCTCGATATTCGATCGTTTATAATATCATAACATCAAAAAAGATGGGCATTCAAAATTTTGAATGCCCATCTTTTCGATCAATTACCTCTCAACAGGATAGCCTGCCTTAATCCAATCCTCAAAAGCGACATCCATCAGAATCGCATTTTTATAACCAAGATCCTTAAGGGTCTTAGTAGCTAATGCAGACCGTGCAGCTGTCTTACAGTAGACATACATCTTCGCATTTTGATCCGAAACCTTACTCCAAATATTGAACTCTAATGTCCCTCGGGAGACATTGATGGCTCCTGGAAGATGCCCTGCTGCATACTCATTAGGGTCTCTGACATCAAGAATGACCACCTTTTCCTTCTTATCAATGGCCGCCTTTACATCGGTTGCGGGGACTTTGTTGATTTCAGCTTTTGCTTTGGCTACCATGTCCTTTACAATCTGCGGAGGACCTGATGGTTGCGCCTGCTGAGCCAGTGTCATGCTGACCATTGAAAGAACAAATACAAACGACAGCATCCAAACGAACATTCTCTTCTTCATCATCTTTCACCTCCTTTCTTTGCTTGATTCCGAATTTCGAAATCCGAAATTCCTATTGCTTCTTCAAGTTGTTTTAAATCAAAAGGTTTTTCAAGATAACCTTTAATTCCAACCTTCATTGCCTCTTTTTTTAATAATTCATCGCCTTGAACGGTCATCAAGATTGAAACGAGGCTTGGGCTCTGTGTCATCCATTCTTTCAACATCTCTAAACCATTGCCATCGGGGAGACGATCTCCGCACAAAATAATATCAAAAGGAGTGGTTTCAAAAAGATACATTCCTTCTTTTTTTGAGCCGGCGAGAAAGACCTCGCAGTTCTTTTGGCGCTCCATGAA
>JACAEV010000158.1 GCA_013388645.1 Syntrophaceae bacterium
GGAAAAATGAAGGAGCTCGACCAATATCCATTTCATGTTGTAACTCCTTCAGAATTTATGGATTCAATTCTTCCTGAGATTCTAAAAGGTTTCGAAGAAAAAGATTGAGTAAAGATTGAGTAAAGATTGAGTAAAGATTGAGTAAAGATTGAGTAAAGATTGAGTAAAGATTGAATCTCCTTACGTGTTACGGTTGAGATGATTGTCATACCGTTGTTTTGTTGGTATAGTGGCGGCAAATTATTGCGTAAGAATCAAGAGAATTAGTTTTTTAACTACAACTTACGCTTTGCGTTTCACATAAGGGAATTAAAAGGACCTGGCCTCCGAAGTCTCGCAGATCTTGACGAAGGAGGATGCTCTTTGCTTTTTATGGACACGAAACACCGACACGCCAGCCCTATAGCATGTTAGGTTTAGCGAAAAGGGGACGTTGGTTCTAAAACAATTTAAAATATTTTCCAGATCTGGTCCCTCATGAAAAAAGCGAGGCGATTAATAGACGAAGTTGTGACCCCAAGGTAATGAACAATCTCGACACCAGAATATGATACGGTGCAAACCTCCAGGGGCATCCAGATTGGGTTGCCTCGGCACATGGAAACCCCACTCTTTTTCCCTCACCCGTCAAGTTGTTTTAGAACCAACGTCCCCCTCTTTGGCCTTTTTGATATGTTAAGGGACAAACCCCAAATGGAGTTCTGATAAGCATTTTACCTTGGCCAAACATTAATGCAAGACATTT
This sequence comes from Syntrophaceae bacterium, assembly GCA_013388645.1. GTDB lineage: Bacteria > Desulfobacterota > BSN033 > BSN033 > UBA1163 > UBA1163. The sequence continues at coordinate 746 of JACAEV010000158.1, forward strand.
TTCACGCATGATTCAGGATTAATGTTAAATTTCTCTTGTTCTTTTATTTGGTGACGGTCTGGTTCCCCAATTCTAATTGACACACTGCCCACAATTTAATAGACTTCAATTAAAACCAAACTCCAAGCCTGATCACTCCATGACCGAGTTAAAAAACGAATTCTCCTGGTCTAAATCCCGAGACGAAGTCTTTAAGGCCTGTCTCCGTCAATACTGGTTTAATTATTATGGTTATTGGGACGGCTGGCTTGAGAATGCACCAGAAAGAACCCGTCAGATTTATGTCCTTAAAAATCTCAAAAACCGATACATATGGGCAGGAGAAAAGGTTCATCAATGCATCCAGAGAAGCCTCAACAATATTCGAAGAGGGATTAAAGTCCTTTCAGTTGATGAAATTGTCTCCATCACCCTCGACCAGATGAGAGCAGAGTATCGATCCTCAAACATGAAGAACTACTGGAAAAACCCCAAAACCTGTGCCCTTTTTGAACATGAATATGAAGTGGAATTGACCGATGATCAATGGAAAGAAACGGCCAATAATGTGGAGACTTGTCTTAGACACTTTTATGCCTCAGATATCTATGACGGCTTGAAATCCCATCCCAGAGGAGAGTGGCTTGAGGTAGAAGAGTTTTCATCTTTCCATCTGGATGATACCAGGATTAATTTAGCGATTGACTGTGCCATTAAAGAAGGAGATGACGTTTACCTTTATGACTGGAAGACAGGAAAGAGCCTCTCAGAAGACTTTTCCATTCAACTTGGTTGTTATGCTCTCTACGCAATGGAGAAATGGAATGTCCCTCCTGAGTCACTTCAGATCATCGAGTACAATCTCTCTTTTGATAAGTCCAATTGGTTTTCAGTCACCCAAGGTGAAGCTGAAGATATGAAGGGATATATCAGAGGGAGTATCAAGGATATGCAGTCCCTTTTGATAGATTTATGGAATAATATTCCGGCAGAGGAGGACAGGTTTACTAAGGTAGAGGATGATCGGTTCAGTTTGAGGTGTAACTTTAGGAAGGTCTGCAAACCTTTCCTAGAAGAATCAACTTTCTCATACCATTCTCATTGACATCCCGTTCATGATGGAATAGATTAGACTGAAAAAATTTAAATCCACCGAGGGATAAGATGTCCTTAATAAAGGTGCTGATCCTTTATTATAGCGGGAGCGGATACACAAAGAAGATGGCAGAGGCGATGGCCGAAGCCATGAAATCAATGATGATCAATGTCACGATAGAAGAGGTTGGGAAATTTGACATTTCTTCTCTACCCGAATATGACGGCCTTATTCTCGGTTCCCCCACCTATTTTTCTAACGTGGCGTGGCAGGTGAAGAAAGTGATTGATGAATCAATCGTCTATTACGGTGGCATGAAATTGAAAGGAAAAGTGGCGGGTATCTTTACATCCGCCGGGACCAGCAGGGATGGAAAGGATTGCCTGAAGATGCTTGAGGTTGCCCTGGGATTTCACCATGGGATGAAAATGGTTCCGGGTATCCTGCGGGTGGATGGTGAAAGTGAGAAAGCAGTTGAAAAGAAATGCCAGGAATATGGGAAGAGGTTTGTGAAAGAGATCGAAAAATGAAAAAGGAGAAGAAAGAAATGGAAAAAGGCGGGGTTCAGGTAACAAGGTTAGTCGATTTGGCGGATTATCAAAAAAATTCTATTGTGAGCCAAACGATCATTGACAAAAAGACAGGGACAGTAACCTTTTTTGCTTTTGACGAAGGACAGGGCCTGAGCGAACATACCGCACCCTTTGATGCCTTGGTTTATCTTCTTGACGGTGAAGCAGAAGTTATAATTTCAGGTAAACCGTTTCGTTTAAAAGGGGGTGAGATGGTGATCATGCCTGCCAACGACCCGCACGCATTGAAAGCAATCACGAGATTCAAAATGATTCTGATAATGATACGGTCTTGAGAGGCGGATAAATTAATTTACTCATCATAGCCGAAACCATTTAAATCAACCCCTTAATATCCATTTGCGGATTGACTTTCCAAAACATCTTTGGTAGTTTCTTTACCAGACTAAGGCCTCTCTTAAATTAACCTTTAACCTGTTTAGGGGGTATATGGTTAAGGGATAAATTTAAACCCTATTTCTGAAAAAGGAATGGGGTTTTTTATTAATACCACTTGAATATAGAAAGGAGAAGCCCACCGTGAAACTGAAAAATGTCGGCAAAGGAGAAGGGATTTTTCGTTTAATCATCGGAATCATATTTATCATCCCTGTTTTTTTCATTTCGGGAGGGATTCGGTGGATTCTCGGATTGGCTGGAGTGGCCGTAATCCTTACGGCCATTTTTGGATATTGACCCTGAAAAGGATTGATGCTGAAGGTCTTCAGCAAATAATGTAGAAATTTTTATCGTGATCGGGAATAAAACATTAGCTAAGTAATATACAGAGAACTGGCAGGAGCATGAGAAACATTTGGAAATATGTACAGGGAGAGGCAGTAGAATTTGGCCGGAAATAAAGGAGGGGTATGGAAAAAGAAGCAGGGGAAAATCCTGAGATTTTAGGAATCCGCATCTTTTTGGTTCGTCATGGTGAAACCGATTTTAACCTTTCACACCGTTTCCAAGGCAGGAAAGATATACCTCTAAACCAAGAGGGTAAAAACCAGGCTCGTGCTTTAGCTTTAACATTGAAAGACAAACCCCTGATCGCTATATATTCCAGCCCTTTAATCAGAGCCATCGAAACAGCACGCTTTATAAAAGACTTCCATTCATCCACGCCCCTTTTTGAGGAAGAGGGTCTAATCGAGATGGATTTGGGAGAGTTTGACGGTATGGAAGCTGCTTACTGGTCTGCTCATTACCAAGATTTCTTTAAGACGTGGCGAAGTAGCCCAGGGTGTCTCAAAATGCCAGGTGGGGAAAGTCTTCAGGAAGTGCAAATGAGAGCCATCGATACGATTGAGCGTATAAACAAACTCTATCCATCGGGAAGTACGCTGCTGCTCTGTAGTCACAATTTTGTAAACCGCGCCCTGTTATGCAAAGCATTGGGCTTCCCTCTTGATCGATTTCGAGATGTGCCGCAGGATATTGCGGCCCTCAATATCCTTTACATGAAAGGGGAGCGGTTGTGGGCGGAGTTGGTGAACGATTTATCCCATCTCAAGAAGTGGAAAGGCATCTTGATGCAAGCCTAATTTATGCTGAATTTGATGGAGGTTTCCATGGCCGTTCCCCTTGCCTCTCGATAACTCCTTTTCTGTGAAGAACTCATCATGTCTCAGGTTGTCATCCAGGAGGCTATTCCTCGTTGAGAAAGCGATATCCGCAGAACGGAATGATTGGAAATAATAATACTCATCAATTCCAGGATGAAAAGCAATGAGAAATGAGATATCATTATTTCTGTTTGAAATATCAGAGGGAGATGAAAGGAGATGGAGAAGAAAAAGATCATCTGTCTATTTCTTTTTGTTGTTCTTATTTTCGTTTTTTCTTCATGCCGTCCTCGTCATGTTTCAGATATTAGACCTACCATGACGAAGGCAGAAGTAATTTCTTTGTGGGGGCCAACCAACCTTATCACTTACGAAACGATTAATGGGACGACTCGTGAAATATGGGAATATCATTTTGCCACCTCTGGTTCTATCTGTTGGGTCACTTTTGATCAAGAAAGGGTGGCTTCTACTGGATGTCGCCCTTTGGAGAGAAGGTATTACTCACAATCAGGGATTCAACTTTATTCCGAACCCTATTATTATGCTCCATTCTATCTTTACCCATATCCATACTTCTATGGTGGCTATTATCCTTATCCTCACCCTCCTCCCCCTCACCGTCCGCCTCCACCCCCACGACCCCCACCTTCTCCACCACCTCATCCACGTCATCAATAGGATAGAGTTAGAAAATGGATGAAGCGCGATGGAGGATGGACGGCAGATAATGCACCGCGTCAACCATAAACCCATTGTTGAGGTCATTGGGTTATTGAGTTACAAATATCAAAACCATCGATTTTCGGTTTACCCAAGCCGGTATCTCTTGTTGGGTCTAATGCAAAGAGCGGAAGGCATATAAAAACAAAAAGGATGAAAGGGGCTGGAAAAGGGAGGAATCCCCCTTTTTGGCAAAGAGGGGTAAAGGGAAATCAAATTTTTTTGTTGGCGGGGAAATGAAGCGTTTATTGATCTGCCTTATCTTTTTTTTGCAAGTGGTGGCTTCTTCCCATATCATGGGGCAAGGGTTCATCAAGACGGAGGAATTTAAAATAGCCAGTCCTGCCTTTGAGAATCAGGGGCACATCCCCTCAAAGCACACCTGTGATGGAGCCAATGTGAACCCACCCCTTAAGATTGAGAATGTTCCTCAGGGGACACAATCATTGGCACTCATCTTTGATGATCTCGATGCGCCCAGAGGCTCTTATGTCCACTGGATTTTGTGGAACATCGATCCTCACGTAAAAGAGATTAAAGAAAATGCTGTTCCAGAAGGAGCGGTACAGGGGATGAATGATTTCAAAAGGCATCCTTATGGAGGGCCTTGCCCGCCCAAGCGCGCCCACAGATATATTTTCAAAATATATGCTCTGGATTCTCCTCTCAAATTGAATTCCAATTCAACCAAGACGGATCTCGAGAAAGCCATGAAAGGCCATATCCTTGCCCAGGCTCAGTGGACGGGAGTTTACCAGAGAGTGGGAGCCTCCCCCAAATAGAGTCAACCGAAGCAGAGAAACATTTTTTTCAATAGGAATGGATCTCAAACTCGGTTAATCCCTCTTTTTCCCCTTTAGAAGGATTTTTAATCTTCCATCCGATTCGAAAACGACGATGACAGTTGGGACAGATGAGATAAATCTCTCCCTCCGAATGATCCTGATTCCAATTGAATGAGATGTGAAATCCATCCTGATAGCCACAAGAAGGACATTGATAAACCTCTCCCTTTGGCTCAATGATTTTAACTTTTTCTTTTGAACCCATTTCCATGCGGTGGACCTCTCTTTTTTAAAATTTCTCGGACTGATCAATGATCACAAGTCAATTCCGTTTACATATACTGGTGCATCGCTCAATGAAACATGTTGCTGTAAAGATTTGACATACAAATGCATGTTGGTGTCGAAACGGACAAATTCCTTCATGCATCTTGTTAAAAAGGGATGATTCCTTTCACCAATGCAAAAGATTTGCTCAACTCCTCTGGCCAGAGCCCGATTATTCAAATACCTTAGAAGCATTGTCAGATGATCAGGGTCTTTGAACCCGATTGGAATTAAGCACCACATCTTCTCCTCATGGGCTACTTTCATTTCTTTATATATCGCCAAGCCTGGCATCACCAGGGCGCAATGATGCTCGAACCCTAAGCTCGCAAAGAGTCGCATTGCAGGAAGATTGCCTTCCATAACGAGAAGGTAAGATAACACGGCACCCTGTTGGGTTAAGTAATCTACAATCTGTTTATGGAGTTGCTTGGCAATTCCTTTTCCTCGGTAATCAGGAGATGTGAAATATTGGAATTCATATCCGACCCGCCTGAGGCTCCCCTTGATGAAGGCTTGACGCATCCCGCAGGCGGCGGAAGAGATGATCCGGTGGTCATCACAAGCAACATAGACTCGATAGGATTCATACGCTTTAGCCCGGGCAAAAAAGTCAGGTGTATTGACGAGGGATACGATAAGCGTTTTTCCTTGCGGGCATTTTGCCTGAAGGTCTTGGAGTTCCTTGTCATCCTCTAATGTGGCCTCACGGATATTCATCGGATGGTCCCTTCATGGCAAGAGGATATAAAATTTACTCATTTGGTATCAAGAAGTCAACCAGAATTTTAAGATAGAATTTTACTTGTCATTCGTCAATCCAATGGTTATAAATAATAATTCTATCAGAGTGGAGAGAACATGAAACCTCAATATGTGAATCGATTGGTTCATGAGAGCAGTCCCTATCTTTTGCAACATGCGCACAATCCGGTGGATTGGTATCCTTGGGGAGAGGAAGCTCTCGCCCGGGCTAAAAAAGAGGATAAGCCTATTCTGCTTAGCATTGGCTACTCCTCCTGTCACTGGTGCCATGTGATGGAAAGGGAGTCTTTTGAAAACGAAACGATTGCAAAGATCATGAATGATCGTTTCATTAATATCAAGGTCGATCGGGAGGAACGGCCTGATCTTGATGAAATTTATATGCATGCCGTTCAAGTCATGACAGGGTCTGGAGGATGGCCCATGACCGTCTTTTTAACCCCTGACCTCATCCCCTTCCATGCAGGAACCTATTTTCCCCCCGAAGATCGGCATGGAATGCCGGGATTCCCAAAGATTCTGATGGTGGTCTCCGATTACTATCATTCTCATCGAGGCGAAGTGGGAAAGGTGGAGGAACAGGTGAAACAAGCGCTTCGTCAAATCACAGAAATTATCCCCTCCCGAGAGACTCTGGACCCCAAAATCTTTTTAAAAGCCTTTGAGGTTTCAGAAAGTCGATTTGATCCAATCTATGGGGGGTTTGGTGGCGCGCCAAAGTTTCCAAATAGTATGACCCTCTCTTTTCTTCTCAGGTACTGGAAAAGTACAGGTTCAAAAAAAGCTTTACAGATGGTGGAAAAGACACTGGAGAAGATGGCCCAGGGGGGAATTTACGACCATCTGGGAGGAGGATTTCATCGCTATTCCACTGACGATCGATGGCTCATTCCGCATTTTGAAAAGATGCTTTATGACAATGCCCTTCTTTCGCGGACCTATGTGGAGGCCTATCAGGCCACTCAGAAAAATTGGTATCTCCACATTGGAGAGGGGATCCTCCAATATGTTCTCCGTGAGATGAAAAGTCCGGAGGGAGGGTTCTATTCGACTCAAGATGCCGACAGCGAGGGTGAGGAGGGTAAGTTTTATGTCTGGACGAGAGATCAAGTGAAGGAGGTATTAGGCAAAGAGAAAGGAGGGGCATTTTGCGCTTATTATGGGATAGACCAGCAGGGGAATTTTGAGGGTGAAACCAGTGTCTTGAGCATCACTTCAACATTAGAGAAGGTTTCTCAGCGATATGGAATGCCCGTCACAGAGTTGGAAAAGGGATTAAGCGAAAGTCGACAGACACTCTACGCCGTAAGAGAGAAGAGAGTCAAGCCCAATCGAGATGAAAAGATTCTGACCGCTTGGAATGGTCTCATGATATCTGGTTTTGTAGATGGATTTAAGGTCACAGGGGAAGAAAAATACCTCGCCAGGGGAACCGAAGCAGCTCATTTCATTCTCCACGAGATGAAAAAGGACGGACGATTGATGAGGGCATTCCACAAAGGAAAATCCCAAGTGAAAGGTTATTCCGAAGACTATGCCTTCTTTATTCAGGCACTGATCGATCTCTATGAAGCCACCTTTGAGATCGAATGGTTGAAGGAGGCAATGGAACTGAATCAGCAAATGATCTATCAATTCTGGGATGAGAGACAGGGGGGGTTCTTTTTTTCTGGGAAGGAGAATGAATCTCTGATCGCTCACTCAAAAAACCCTTATGACCATGTCATCCCCTCGGCGAATTCGATTGCCGTGTTTAATCTCATCAGGCTTGGTTATCTAACAGGAGAAGCATCTTTAAAACATAAAGCCGAACAGATCCTTCATCTTTTTTATCATTTCCTCGACGAGCATCCTTCTGGGTTCCCTCAGATGCTATCTGGTCTCTCCCTTTTTTTGAGTCCAGAAGAAATCGGCATCATCGGTTCGAAAAAGGATCTCAAAACCATCTCCATGCTCAAAGAGATTTATTTCGCCTACCTCCCCAATAAGATCCTGAGTCTAAAGGATCCTCAAGAAAAGACCGATGTTGATTGGATTCCATTCTTGAAGGAGAAAGAGACTTCCATTCGTCCAACCATTTTCATTTGCAAAAACTTCACTTGCCTGCCACCCATTCGAGATGAGAAAGAATTAAAGAAGCTCTTAAGTTAACGACCAGGAAATCAGGCTTTAGGGTTTCAGGGGGTATTGACATCTATAAGTTAAAATATTATTTTTCTTATTGAAAATATTTTCATTCTTATAATAACTTATTATGAATAAAGGACTATTTAAGAATGTATTTAAAAATAAAAGGCTCAGAATGAGCCACCCAAGGCTTATAATTTATCAAGAACTCTTGGGCGCCCCAATTCCTTTGAGTCCCCAGGAGCTTTATCGAAGCCTTTTAAAAAAGCAGAAAAAGATTGGATTGACCTCGATCTACCGATCTCTTGATCTTTTCGAATCCTTGGGTATGGTTTTTAAAATCATCAATGGTCCGAGCGTTAAATATAAACTCTGTGAAATCGAAGACCACCATCACCATATTATTTGTAAGGTATGCGGGGAGGCAGTTGCATTGAATTTCTGTGACATTTCGGATTGGTCAAAAAAGGTGATGGAGTCAACCGGTTATCAAGTCATCGATCATCAATTTTATTTTTATGGGTTTTGTAAAACCTGTAGACCATTAAAAATATAGTCAGGTCGTCGATCGTCAAGTCGCCTTTTCGTTGACTACATGACGATAACACTACAAGACGTTGGGGGAAGATATGTCCCACATTCATCTTCCGGACGGAGTGTTGCCGGTTTGGCTTTGGGTGCCTGGATTTATCGCCGCCATGCTTGTTGCGGCCGTCCTTTTTCGATTTACCAAGAAAGAGGCATTAAGCAGGCGGTTTCCTTTATTGGGAATGATGGCAGCCGCCATGGTCTTAGGTGCGTCTGTTGAGGTCGTTCCCATTGCTTATCATGTCAATTTGACCGTCATTTCGGGAATCCTATTAGGACCCTCTCTCATCTTTCTTGCCACCTTTGTCGTGAATGTGATCTTGGCTCTTTTCGGACATGGCGGAATAACTGTCATCGGACTGAACACCCTCATCCTCTCCATTGAAGGGGTCTTTGGATATTTTCTTTTCCATCTTTTTTGGCAGGTTTCAAAAAGATTGATCCTGACTACTTTTATTGCGACCTTTCTCGCACTCGTCTTCTCCACTTTTGCGATGATCGGAGTGGTCAGTCTGGGGACATCCCATTATGAAGAACTGATCCATCACGAAGGGGAGGGAATTTTTGAATTTCATCTTCTAAAAGATAAGGGACCTCATCACGAAGAAGAGACAAAAAAGACCGAAATCCATTTGGGACGGTTCATCGCCATTGTCCTTCCATTGGGGTTTATCGGTTGGATCTTGGAAGGGGTGATCACCGCATTGATCACCCGATATATTCACCGACTCCGGCCAGATTTATTACATTTGGAGAAAGAAAGCCAGTGATTCAGCTTTCATATTTAGATTACATCGCCGTGGAGGGAAAGCGTTTTCTTCACCGCTTCTCACCCACCCTGAAGATCATCGGGATGGTGCTCGTTTTATTAGGTATTGTCACGTTGAGAAGCCTTCCGGGACTCCTTCTCCTTTACGGAACGCTGGTTGCCCTCTTTTTCATCACCCGGATTCCGATCAAAATATTTTCTTTAACCTTCTATCCCCTCATCTTTGCCGTTCTTTTTATCTTTATTTCAGGATTCCAGATCCATTTCCTTCTTCTTATCTTTTTGAAAGTCCTGTGCGGCTCAACCGGGGTTGTGCTCCTTTTGGCCACGACTCCCTATCCCATGATCTTTTCGGTTTTGGGGAGAATCCTTCCCGATTCGTTTGTCACCGCCCTTTTTTTAACCTATCGGTCAGTCTTTATCCTCCTCAACATCCTCGAAGAAACGCAGCATGCCCTATATCTTCGAGGAGGGTTTCAATGGAGACATCCATGGAGAAGTCTGATCAATATATCGAATGCCTTCGGTCATCTGATGATCAAAGGCATTGATGCCAGCGAAAAAATGTACGAGTCGATGTTGCTCCGGGGCTTTAAAAACAAGATTTTTTATAGGGGAAAATAGAGACATGAAGGAAGGCGAAAGGATCATCGAAGTCGATTGCATCACCCATGTCTATCCGGACATGACCAAAGTACAGATTTGTGGTCTCGACTTTATTGTGAATCAAGGGGAGAGGGTGTCGATCCTGGGTTCGAATGGCTGTGGGAAAACCACTTTGCTCAAACATCTTCTCGGAATTCTGGTGCCCAAGGATGGAAGAGTTAGCGTGTTCGGAATCAACCCAGGAAAAGATTTTTCGAAGATCAGGGAAAAGGTGGGGGTGGTCATGCAGGATGTGGATGAACAGATCCTGGGGCCGACGGTTTACGATGATATCCTGTTTGCTCCATTAAACTATGGTATGGGAAGGAAAAAAGCAGATTGGATGGCTAAGGAGGTCATCGAGAGGTTGAATCTTGAACCCATTCAGAAGAAGATCGTGAATTACCTCTCGGGTGGGGAGAAGAAGAAAGTGGCTTTAGCTGGGGCCTTGGTCATGGAGCCAGACCTGCTGATCCTGGACGAGCCTTTTACTGGATTGGACCCTCTTTCGCGAAGAGATCTGATCCAAATTTTGAATGAGTTAAACAAGGAGAAAGGGATCACCTTCATCACCACTCTCCATGAGGTGGATTTAGTTCCAGAGATGACAGACATCCTTTACCTCATGCATGGGCATGGAGATCTCAGCGAACGAGGAAGACCGGATGAGATTTTCGGAAAATTCAAGGATTTAGAAAGTTTTAATCTGGAAGAACCCACCCTCACAAAGCTTTTTAAGGGATTAAAAAAAGAAGGGCTCGATTTTGGAGACCCCCTTCGTATTGATGAGGCCATCCAATCGATCAAGAAACACTGGAAAGACAAGAAATAATGGAATGAGGGATTGTTGGAACAAGGGTGTCCGATGAGACTGGGCCATCTTCATTTTAATTCTCCCCTCCTGTTAGCGCCGATGTCGGGGATTACCGATACCCCCCTCCGCCAATTAACCAGGAAGATGGGATGTGACCTAGTCTTCACGGAAATGGTGAGCGCAGAAGGGTTAATCAGAAAAGGGGAATCCTTTTTGAGAATGAAGAAAGACGAACATCCGATCTCTGTTCAACTCTTCGGCTCAGATCCGGAAGTCTTAATCGAAGCGGCTAATATGGTTGAAGCAATGGGTGCTGATGCCATTGACCTCAATATGGGATGTCCGGCCAAACAGGTGGTCATGACTGGAGCCGGTGCCGATTTGATGCGGTTTCCGGAAAAAGTGAAAGGCATTTTGACGAAAGTGAGAAAGAAGGTCAGGACACCTCTTACCATTAAAATCCGCTCGGGATGGGATGGAGACCATATCAATGCTCTGGAAATTTCTAAAATTGCGGAGAGCTGTGGGATCGATGCGATCTCGATTCACCCCAGAACCAGGGATCAGGGATTACGCGGGCGGGCGGATTGGGACCTGATCGGCAAGTTGAAAAAAACGGTCCACATTCCCATCATTGGAAATGGGGATGTCACGACGCCATCCCTGATAAAGAAAATGTTCGACGAGACAGGGTGTGATGGGGTCATGATTGGTAGAGGGGCATTAGGGAATCCGTGGATCTTTCGTTTTAAAAATTCAATGCCTCTAGGAAAAGATTCGGGAGGTCCTCCGTCGTTGGAGGAGAGGAAAAACGTCATCGGTCATCATTTTATGCTGACTCAAACCCACTATGGTGAAAGAGAGGCGGTGAAAAAGATCCGAAAACATGTTTACTGGTATACTAAAGGACTCCCTTTCTGCACTTCCTTCCATGCCATCTTATCGACTTTAATCGAAAAGGAGATTCTTCTTGGAGCGATCCATTCCTATTTTGATTTCCTTCAAAGGAGGAATCCATGCCCACCGTTCGAATCAAAGAAAAATGCCTCAGCTACTGGACAGGGAAGAGAGGGTTTTTAGAGAAAAAGAGGACCGTCCTTTTTATCCATGGAGCAGGAGGAGGGCAGTATACATGGAGTTTTCAGAAGCGTTTTTTTGAAAAGGAGTTCAACCCCATGATCCTTGAACTCCCCGGCCACGGAGAATCCGAAGGAGAGGGAGAGCGAGAAATCCTCAAATATGCCGAACAGGTTGATCATTTTATGAATGCCTTGAATCTTCAAAATATTTTTCTCGTTGGTCATTCCATGGGCGGAGCGATTGTTCAAACCTTAGCTCTGATTCATCCAGAAGCGATTCAAGGGATCGTGTTGGTGGGAACTGGGGCAAGGTTAAAGGTTCTTCCTTTGATTCTGGATGGGATCAAAAATAACTTTGAAGAGACTGTTCAAAAGATAAACCAATTTGCCTATTCTCGAAAGGCCCCACTGGATTTGATTGAAAAAGGGATTTTAGGAATGCGACAGTGTCGGGCGGAAGTCCTCCATGGAGACTTCATGGCCTGCGATCGGTTCGACGTCATGAAAGAGGTTGAGATGATTCATCTTCCCACGCTCATCCTATGTGGAGAGGATGACCAACTCACTCCCCCAAAGTATTCCCAATTCCTTCACAGCCAAATCAAAGGGTCGAAACTCGCCGTCCTCTCCGACGCCGGCCATATGGTGATGATGGAATCCCCTCAGGAGTTCAATGAGAAGATTAGAGAATTTATTTTCGATAATTTAAAAGGGTTCGAGGGGTCTTGGAGTCAAGGGGTCAAGTAGCTAAACACTCGAACCCTTAAACCCTCGGGCCCTTGAACCTTTGTACAGGTAACTCCATGAAGCGTTGGTTGGTTATAGAACTTTATATCCCGAAAGGATTTGGAGATTCGGTCTCAAACTTCCTGATGGAACAGGGAGCCGCAGGGATTGAGGAGTTGGAAGGAAATTCAAAATGGGAAAGATTAAAAACTTATTTTCAACAAGATGGAGAGGAGAAAAAAGTTCTACGTAACCTCCATCGCTATTTGAAATCATTACAAAAGATCATTCCTGGACCCCCTGGTCCACAGATGAGAACGGCTTCCATCCTGGATCAAGATTGGGGAGAAAATTGGAAGAGGTTTTTTAAGCCTGTACAAGTGACTCCCCGATTCTGGGTGAGGCCCCCTTGGTCTAAACTTCGATTAAAAGGAGATCAGAAGGAAATTGGCATCACCCCAGGGATGGCTTTCGGGACAGGAACTCATGCATCCACCCGCCTCTGCATCCAGGCGCTGGAAGAGAGGATAAAGGGTAAGGGGCTATCTGTTCTTGATGTGGGAACGGGCTCAGGGATTTTATCGATTGTTGCGGCCAAACTCGGAGCCAAAGAGGCTATGGGAATAGACATTGATGAAAGGGCAGTGGAGAATGCCAGAGAAAATGTGGAAAAGAACCGTGTTTCAAGAATGGTCAAGATTAAAAAAGGAAGCATTGGTATTCTTCGAAAAAAGTTCGATGTGGTCATCGCCAATATTGATTTCAAGAGTTTGAGAAGAATGAAAAGACCTCTTCTCAACCATCTCAAAAAACAGGGGGATCTCATCCTTTCTGGAATCTTAGGAGATGAACAAGAAAAACTTTGTCAGCATTATTTAGAGAACGGCCTCTTACGGTGGATAAAAACCCATCAAGAAGGTGAATGGATCTGTCTGACCTTCAAAAAAGTAAAGCAACGAGGCGAAAAAGGTGAAAGAGGTAAGGGCAAGGATGTCAGCCCCGTACCGTTTGGGTCAATCATTGATGAGGATCATTGAATGCCAAGATTTTATGTTCCCGACCCTCAAATCGAAAAAGACCTGTTAAAAATCAGGGGTAATGAAGCGAGGCATATTCTGAGGGTCCTCCGATTAAAATTAGGCGATGAGATCATGGTCTTTGACGGCTTGGGCAATGAATTTGAAGGCACCATTGTTGAAGAAGCATCCCAGTCTGTGGTGGTTAAAGTGAAAAATATTTTCTCATCAAAAAGAGAATCACCGATAGAGATTACTATGGCCCAAAGCCTGCTCAAAGGTGAGAAGATGGATACCCTGATCCAAAAGGCGACAGAGTTGGGGGTCAACAAGATTATTCCTTTTGTCTCTTCCCGTTCGATCCCTCTTTTGGAAAAGCAGGGTCAACTAATAAGGCATCATCGATGGGAAAGAATTGCCATCGAAAGTTCCAAACAGTGTGGGAGAGGAGTGATCCCCCGAATTGAATTTCTGAGGAGTTATTCTGAGATGCTCCAAATGGTTCCTTCAAACTCCCTTCGTCTTATTCTCTGGGAAAGAAAGGGCGTCAAACTAAAAGAGGTATTGGAGCAGTCTAAAAGGAAGCCAGAAATTTTCTTTATTGTAGGACCAGAAGGAGGATTTAACGAGCGGGAAATTGAAGAGTCACAAAGAGCGGGATTTATCACGGTTCACTTGGGAAAAAGAGTGTTACGGGCTGAAACCGCAAGTCTATGCTTTCTTTGTATTCTTCAATATGATCTTGGAGATATTGGATAAACCCCGTTGTTGAAAAGACGTTAACCTGCAAGATAACCTGAGCGATTATCAAACATAATCGCAAGGATTGCACATTCTCTTTGGCATCATTATATCCAACTACGGGGTAAAAAGAGGGCCGATTCCATTCAAGAATCGGCCCGATCAGAAAGGAGGGGTATGAAGACCTGCTTAACGCAGGCGGGGGTAATCACGCAGCCTTTTTCTCCAAATTGTCGACATACTCCTTATAGGTCTTACATTCCTGGATGAGTTTGCATTTCCTTCGACACACTTCAATATGGATTTTTGGACTTCCTTTCCTTTTATCACAAATAAGATAACTCATTATTAAATCCCCCTTTCCATTTATAAATTACCAATTCTTATGGAATGATTGTTCTATATTTAGATTTAACGATATATTAGAACACAAAATATGGAAATGTCAAGAAAAAAATATATAAATTTACAAAATAATTTATTATTAATTTCAATAAGTTATACTTTTAAAGAAAAGTAAAATAATAATTTTTTAAATCATTATAATGGAATTTAAAGGATAAGTTCTCTTTTTGGAATTTGGTGTAAAAACAGATAAAATGAGGTATAAGACGTTTTTAAAAATTTTTTTAATGAGATAGGTGGGTCCCAGAGGATTTTTCTTCGATCGCTATGCCCAAACGTTCCACCCCTGCATTTTTAGCCACATCGAGAACTTGAACGACTCGATCGAAGATCACACTCTTGTCGGATCGAACAATGACAGGCCTTGTTTTGTTATAGGCGATGAGAGATTCCAATTCTGTTTTCAGATCTCTGAGGGTTTTGGGTTGGTTCTTGAGGAAGACTTCATTTCGATTGTTGATCGTCACAACAATGGGCTCCGTTTGGTCTGCTGGTGATTTGATATCAGCCTGAGGAAGCTTGACAATGATTCGGGACTCCCTGGCAGGGTTGAAGGTGTAGACCAGACTGAATGCGGTGAAAAAGAAAATAAAGATATTCAGAATGATGTCAGTGATGGCTAACGACTCCAGCCTGACGTACGACTCTCGATGGATACGGACCTTCATTGCTCACCTCTCTCTTCGTGCTGCAATGACGTCAAGGAGCTCATTGCTATAATAAGTCATTTCTTGAGCGTGGCTCTTAATTCTTCCTACAATCAGGTGGTAAAAAATAAAAGCAGGAATGGCGACGATAAGACCTGCTGCGGTAGTAATCATTGCCTGATAAATTCCGGATGCTAAGGCACTGACGGTAATATTGGCCCCTAACTGTTCCCAGGTCATAAAGGCTTTAATCAGACCGATGATGGTTCCAAGAAATCCGAGCATGGGCTCGACCCCTACAATGATGAGCAAGGCTCCTAAATACCGCTCCAGAGATTGGATCTGTTCATCACCTTCCCGTTCCATCATCGCCTCTAATTCCTCTCGCTCGAGCGTGCGGTTGAGAATTCCCAATTTAAAGACCTCTCCTATCGGATGCTTTATCTTTTCACATCGTTCTAAGGCTTTTTGAAAATGGCCCCTTTCTAAAAAGAGGAAAATTTCATGAGCAAATTGTTGAAAATTGACTCGGATTTTCCAGAGAGTCCAAAATCTTTCCAAGATGATAGCCAGCCCGATGATGGATAAGACGATGATCGGGATCATGATGACTCCACCTTTCATGATCAGTTCAATAAACATGGCACACCTCCTCGCCTGTCTACCGCAGGCAGGAATAAAAAATAGGGCAATTGAATTTGCCCTAACGTTGAAAGCAAAGGCCTGGGTCACGAAATCAAACCGTGCCACCAAGGTTTTGAGCCCGACACAGAAATGAGGGCAACCAACCCAAACGATAAATTATTCTGAAAACTTACAGTAACTTAACTTTCATCATTCAAAATGTCAAGGTTGGAATGAGAGAGCATTCTGAGATTCAAACATCTTTTTCACAATCTCAATGGGTGGGTTGGAGTTGTTTGGTAGAGGTGAGGATTGATTCAAATACCTTCAGCACAAAATTGACTGCCCTGGGATACTTCCATAAAGGGTGGGGACAACCGTTAGACCACCCCCACCCTATAGAAGCGGAAAGTCTATTTCATCTCTTGCCTTTTGAACCTATCCGTGATCGGATCACGGATAAGGCACGTCCAACGAATTGGAATCACTTAAATTTTTTCATTGCCTTGATTGCCTCTCATGGCTACCATCCCAGCTCGTCCTTGCATCATTTTCTCCTTTCCATTCTCGGGGCCTCTAATCAATCTTTTTGAACATTTCCCCCTTGGCTCCGCAAACTGGACAGTTCCCTGGAGGTTCTTTTTCAGCCGTGTAGCCACAGACCGGACAAACGTAATAAGAATAGTTTTCCTGTGGTTTTCCGAGACTGTCTAAAAGCTTCTGATAAAGTTGGGCGTGGATCTTCTCCACTGAGTTTGCATAGTGAAAACTTCTCTCCGCTGCCTTTTGCCCTTCTGCTTTTGCCGCTTCGATCATTTCGGGGTACATTGATTTAAATTCATGCGTCTCACCAGAAATGGCTTCCTGAAGATTTTCTCTGGTACTGTGAATGCCGTTCAGGGCTCTTAAATGGTTATGAGCATGAACGGTCTCTGCCTCCGCAGCAGCCCGAAAAAGGCGAGCCGCCTGAGGGAAACCCTCTTGATCGGCCTTAGCCGCGAAGGCCAAATACTTTCGATTTGCCTGGGATTCTCCAGCAAAAGCTTCCTTTAAGAATGATTCCGTTTTTGCCATATTTTGTTCCTCCTCGATATATGGATTTGATCTCCTCGTGGGTACATCCCCTTATTAACTATTTTAGCCTTTATGCAGTAGGAGCCTATTTTCAACCTCTTTCCAGTTGATGTTTCTAAAAAAGGCCTCAATGTAATCCGCTCTTTTGAGGCCATAGTCAATCATAAAAGCATGTTCAAAGACGTCCATAATTAAAATCGGCATCCCTCCTGCGGGGTGACCGACATCATGTTCATTGATCCAGAAATTGACGAATTTTCCGCTGAGAATATCCTGATAAAGGACTGCCCATCCGATTCCTCTTATGGAACCGGTGGCTCTAAAATCTTTCTCCCATGCCTCATAGCTTCCAAAGGATTCCCCGAGTTTTTGAAACAATTTTCCACCCTTCTGGATGCCGCTTTTTCCTCCGAGATTTTCAAAGTAATATTCATGAAGCCTCATCCCGTTGAATTCCCATCCCAGCCTCCTCTTTAGTTCTGCAAATTCTGGGGTCCCTGTCTTTCCTTCTTTTAGGAATTGGTTGAGAGCATCTATCCATTTATTGGTATTGGTGACATATCCCTGATAGAGCGTAAAATGGTTTTTTAATAGTATGTCACTGAATCCCTCCATGCCTAAGAGTCGACTATAATCTTTGGCCTGATAAGTCATCTTTTCCTCCTTTATCGGACTGGCGATAAGGGTTTCTGGTTTATTTGATATCAGAGCCAAACCGGAAATCCCTGATAAGTATAAAAATCGGCGTCGGTTTAATGAAAAGACTTTCTTCTTTTTTCCCCCATCCTGTTCCATTTTTATTGAAATTTCTCCTGTTTCGCTTAATTTGAATAGTTCGCCATGTCTTCTATAATTTAGAAATATTATAATATAATAATTAATATTTTCAAGGAAAATCGGGTGACGCTGTTCCCCTATGAAAAAATTCGAATCCAGTGAAGGGAGGGGCTGAGAAAGGTGTCAGACCTCATCGGGCTAACACCCACTTCCATCATGGATTGACCGCTTGAAGGACTTCGAATGCGTTGGCGACTATTTTAATACACGGGATAGGGGACAATCGGTATAAAGGGTGTTCAATATTTATGCAGTCTGGATGGGTCCTTTTGGTAGAAGAACCGTGAAAGTGGTCCCCCCCCCTTCTTCACTTTCGACAGAGATAAAACCTAAATGGGCATCCACCACACTTTTGACAATGGAGAGCCCGAGGCCCGTTCCCACGATCTGACGAGTTTCAACCGTTTTGACTCGGTAAAATTTATCGAAAATTCGAGGGAGGTCTTCCTTTTTAATACCGATCCCAGTATCCGAGACGGTCGCTTTCACAAATTCACCCTCCTCAACGAGATCGACCCACACCTTCCCTCCTTCAGGCGTGTATTTGATCGCGTTGGAGATGAGATTCGTAAAGATCCCCTCCATACTGTTTCGGTCCGCATTGATTAAAGGAAGCGTATGCGGAGCAGTGAATTGGAGATCCAATTTTTTGGCCTCTGCCTCGGCCCTCATCAAATCCACCACCTTTTGAACCACCTCTTGAAGGCGGAGGGGTTCTTTATATTGGACCATCATTCCCGCCTCAATTTTTGAAAGGTCCAGGAGATCTTTGATCAGCGTGAGAAGACCTTTCGTTCTCTCTTTGGCTCGGCCGAGAAGCTGTTCCTGTTTTTCTGTTATTTCCCCTGCCATTTTATTCAGGATGACCGTTAATTGTTGTTCCACTGCGGCAAGGGGTGCTCGAAGTTCATGGGCGACCATAGCGATGAACTCTGATTTCATTTTATCGAGCTCTTTGAGATGGCTGATATCCTGAAGGACCGTCACGGAGCCCAGTGTTTCACCCAGATCATTTCGAACAGGCGCAGTATGGGCACGAAGAAAAATCTCTCCCGAATCCCCCATACTCAACTCCTGCGAAACAGAGGTATAACCTTTGTCTTTCGTTGTCAGGCTCTCCTGAATGAGGTTAGAGAGTTCTGTGTGCAGATTACATTGGGGGAGGAAATTCCCGATCAGTGAACTCTCATGAACCTTCAGCATTCGGCTCGCAGCGGGATTGGAAAGGACGATGCAGCTATCTCGATCGCATACTAAAACTCCATCCCCCATACAATTGATGATCGTTTTGATCTTAGACTTCTCGGTGGCAATATCCCGAAGGGATTTCTCCCGCTCCTTCCGGAGGAACTCCGCTTCTTTCTGAAGGGTTCTTCTTTCTAATGCTCTTTTTACAACAATACGGAGTTGATCTGGAGTGAAGGGTTTAGGGATAAAATCATAGGCCCCTTTTTTCATTGCCTCCACGGCTGATTCTACCGTGGCATAACCTGTTATGACGATCACGAGGAGATTAGGATCGATGGCTCGGATTTGATCCAGCACTTCCATACCACTCATCCCAGGCATCATCAGGTCGAGCAGAATGACATCGATGGTTTCGGGATGGCCTTGAATCTCTTCAAGCCCCTGTTTCCCATTTTCAGCTGTGACCACCGCTAACCCATCTTTTGAGAGGATTCGTGAACAACCTTCTCGCATGATTTGCTCATCATCGATTACAAGGATATGGGCCTGATTTGGCATCTCTCCCTCAGTTTTCTCTCTCTTCTCTCCCTGTTATTTAGCGAGAAGGGTCTCAATCCTTTTCACCAAGACTTCCGGTTCTACGGGTTTATCAATATAATCGTCCGCTTCGGTTTCAAGGCCGCCCTGCTGGGTATAGCGGGTCGTTGCAATCTTCGAAACCACTGCCGTCAGGAGAAGAACAGGAATCTGACTCAATTTGGGATCGGCCTTTAATTCCTTACATACAGCATACCCATCCTTGTCCGGCATCATCACATCGAGAACGATGAGATCTGGATTTTCGGTTTTTGCTTTCTGAAGCCCCTCGATTCCACCATAGGCAGCGGCCACATCATATTTCTTAGATTCTAAAATCATCGTCACGGCTTCTACTAAATCTGGATCATCATCAACGATTAAAATCTTTTTTGCCATCTTCTTTCTCCTCCTTTTTGTGATTCATGAAACGCATGGGCCTTAGCGATTTCATAGCCCTATGTTCTATGCGGTTTGGGGTTGTGGTCTGGGCAGGAGTCCTGAGGCCTTGGCAATCTCCGGCACCTTCTCCTCCCACTCGATCGCCATAATATGGATCCCCCGCACCCCAGGGATCTCCCTCAACCTCTGAATCAAC
>JACAEV010000239.1 GCA_013388645.1 Syntrophaceae bacterium
AGGATGAGCCAGGCAAGAAAACTGAGAATATATAACAGCAAGCCAACAATAAATTCAGGATGATGATAAGCATATTTTAAGAATTTATTATATTCTTTCAAGTGATAAGTCTCAAAGCCGAATTGATTGAAGCCGACCTTGACCAGAATCAAACCCGCAGTGCTCAGCAAGAGGTAAAGAAGGATTAAAGAGATGATTCCCATTTCATGACTCCTTCCTTGCGATAACCAGCAAAATGTCGTACAGGTTGAGATAGAAAGAAAGGTCTCCCAATTTCAACCTGTTGTAATAATCATAAAGGGCCTTCCATTTTCCATTCTTTTTTAAAAAACTTAGATTAAAGAGGGTTCTCTTCAGGCTTCTGTAAAAGCCGACTCGCGAGACATAAACGATCTTAAAATCATTCTTTCTCAGTAAAGCGAAGAGGGTCTTTTTGGAAAAATAGAAGAGGTGGGTAGGAGGATGGATCATCCGCCATTTCCCTTTCTGGATTCTTGGTACAAAGGCATCAATATCTCCGGTGGTCAGACAGATCATCCCTCCAGGAGCAATCGTCTCCCCTATTTTTTTAACGTAGAGATCCGGTCTCTTGAGATGCTCAATCGTGTCCCAGAGACAAAAGAGATCAAACTTGTCCGCCTCTACCGGGATATCCAAGAAATCGCCACATTGGACATGAAGCCCGAGACTTTTTGCATAGTCACAGGCAGGATGCGAGATATCGACGCCTTGCACCTCCCAATAATCCCGGGCTAATTCAAGGAAGAAACCATAGGCTGAACCGATCTCAAATAACTTCCCGTGAGGGACGAATTTTTTTAGAAGAGGTATCCATTTTTTAAAATTTTTTTGCAAAGAATCCTTCTCTTCAAGATAATTGAGATACTCTCCCTCGAAGAAATAATTCGTCCCATACACCGTCTCCAATTCTTGCCTGTCAGGAATCTTGTTTGCCGAAACAAGGGAGCAGGTTTTACACTTATTAAGTTTTTGATAGAGGGGTTCATGTTCTGTGGATTGACCGCAAAGAATACAAAAGTGTTCCATCTTTGGATTTATGGTCATTCAAGGCCAAACTTGTTTCGAATGATGTATAAGGGTCTCTGTTTTACCTCATTATAGATTCGCCCGATATACTCCCCTAATAACCCAATGGTGATCAGTTGAACTCCTCCCAAAAAGAGGACGGCAACCAGGATGGAAGTCCATCCAGGCAATGCAATGTCGGTAAAGAGGCGTGCATAGATGGCAAAGGCGGCGTACAAAAAACTGATGACGGAAACCATGAACCCAAAATAGGTAGAAATTCGCAAGGGAAAAGACGAAAAAGAGGTAATCCCATCCAATGCAAACTGGATCATTTTTTTAAAAGAGTATTTCGTTACCCCGGCATATCTTACATCCGCTTCAAATTCCACACTGGTCTGCGAGTATCCCACCCAGTTGAAGAGGCCCCTCATAAATCTTGACCTCTCCCTCATGAGTTTCAAACTTTCGAGGACTCGACGGTCCACCAATCTGAAATCTGCTCCATGCTTAGGGATTTGAATGTCTCCTATTTTATTGATTAACGAGTAAAATAAAGAGGCAGAGAGGTTTTTAAAATAACCTGCGTCTTTCGTCTCTTTTCTCACCGTGTAAACCAACTCAAACCCTTCTTTCCATTTCTGGATCAACTTTGGAATTACTTCAGGAGGATGTTGGAGATCACCATCCATCACAATCACGGCCTTTCCTTGGGCATGGTCAAGCCCTGCGGTGATCGCAATTTGATGGCCAAAATTTCTTGAAAATTCTATGATTTTAATCCTCGGATCAGACTGCCTGAGCTTGAGTAGGGCTTCCATGCTGCGGTCTGTGCTGCCATCATTGATAAAAATAATTTCATAATCTCCATCCTGGGAATCCATCACCTTCTTCAATCGTTCATAAAATTGAGGGATAACAGCCTCTTCATTAAATAGGGGGACGATAATGGAAAGCAGAGGATCTTCCATTTTCATGGGTTACCTTTTCCTCTTTTGAAATGGATTGCCTGATAGGACAGAAAACCTATTAAGAATAAGAGTGACAGAGCGCTTATCACAGCCCCAACATAAAATACTTTGGGTTTAAATTCAAACCTGACGATATGTCCACCTTGGGGAATCATGACTCCACGCAACACGTAATTGGTTTGAAAGATATGTGTCGGCTTGCCATCAATCGTTGCCTCCCATCCTGGATAATAAACATCGCTCAGGACTAAAAAAGAGGGAGAGGCTGAGTGGGTATGGATTTCCATATTTGTGTTTGATAAATGGACCACCTGGGCAGTTGATTTTTCATCCCATTCTTTCACCTTAAAGCTGAGGGGCTCTTCCACCAGGGCGGTCTGGGAAGGATTGAAAGGCCTCCCATTCGGCAATTGTGATGATTTTATGGCATGAAGGATTTCTTCTGCCTTTGCACTCACGACTTCTGAAACCAGCCATGCCCGTGGCATCGCTCGAAGATTTTCATAGACGTTGATAGAGCCAATGTCCTCAATATAATGCCATCGTGCCGGGTTGGCAAGATCACCCAGCCTTCCTAAAATGAAATAGGATTGTCCTGTAGGTTCATCGAAGAGAGTGATTTTCTGGATGCCGATGATCCCCGAAGGTCCTGTCCAGTGGAAGTCGATATTCTTTATTTCGGTTGGCAGGCCAATGGGCAGAAGGGCGACGTATCGGTGGCCTTCGCATCGCTTTGATGGGTTTGCAAGAAAGCTCTGAAAAATCTTCGCCCTTTGATGATGCATCAAAGGGCGAACTTCCTCACAATCAAATGCCCATTCTGAAGAGTCTCTTCCTGCTAATAAACTCAGGGATTGAGTTTTCCCATAAATATCAGTGAGAATGATACGAACGACTTCCGTATGGTCTGGAATATTTACAGAACAGGCCAAAGAGGAGACAATGCCCATGATGGTTGCTTTCAGTGGATGCGTAAGGGGTAGGTGGATTGAAAGAGGTTGGGAAGGGCCACATCCATAGCCCAGAGAGATTGCCGAATCTTCTGAAGACCACGATATGTTTTTTGAGCTGGTCAGGGGGTGGCTGTGCACGTTTCCCCGAGGCAGAAAAACAAACTTGGCAGCCATGATATCAAGGCTTTGGTCATGAGCAGAGGCCCAGGATCCCACCATCTCCCCATGGGGAAGCAAAGACAACAATTCACTGACCCTCGAAAGAAGGAGGGGGCCATAGCCGCTCACACTCGGAATCTTCCACAACCTTGATATATTGGGAGGTAGCTCCTCTGGGGATCCTAAAGCTCCGCGAATCGGTGCGATTCTTTGATTTGTCTTTACTAAAAGATTTCTGTAGTGTTGGGCGAATTTGGTCGGGACCAGGGCTTCTTCTTTTTTGGGTGAACCGTATCTCCAATCATGAAACCAACTGAAACTTCCCAAATCTATGATCAATACAGAGATGAGAAATAATTGTTTTAATCGCGAATGACTTTCTCTGCTCCAAAAGATGAGAGAGAGACTTGATAGAAAAAAGATGATTAAAGGGATTCCCACTGCCGGGTTTGACCAAGGGGTCCATCTTAGATTTCCAAAGCCTTTTTCTGCTGCCATGGTTTGTAGCGTTTGTGAAAAGGAAAAGATGACCACAAGACCGAAAAGAATGAGGCCTAACCCTGCGATCATAGCCCATTGGACCAAAGTCACTCGCCCCATCCTCTTTTCCAAGGCTGAGATTCCAAGACCCGAGAGGACACTGATGGCCAACGTTATTTCAAAAAAATGGCGCGCAGGCACTCGGAATTTGTTATAAACAGGGAGGGAATACACGAATTTAGCCAGAGGGGTATACTCTCCCATAACCAGTAAGAAAGCAATCGAAGTTACCCCGATCCAGAACCATGCGAGCGGTCTGTCTCGCTGTAAGATGAATCCGATGCCTGCCAGCATGAAGGATAACAAACCGACATAACCAGTCATCTCCACCAAATTCCATGCTGCAAAATATGGCACTCCATAAAATGAGTTTTGCAATCCACCCAGCAGAGCGGGAAAAAATAATGTCACGGACCGGAGAGGATGGAAAGAATAAGAAACGAAATCGGCAAAGCTCATTTGAGCCCGCAGCCCAAGACTTGCCAACTCAGCAGAGGGGATGAGCTGAATGGCTGAAAGGGATAGCCCCAGGGCGATTATACCGAGGTACGATAAATAATAGCGCAACCTGGCTGAAGATCTCTTCGAATATCCAGCTACAATTACATAGGCGGTGGTCAAACCAAAAATATAAACCATCATCTGAGGATGGCCTGCGAGGGCCGAACAACTCACTGCAAGACAAGCGATGATAAACCATGAAGGGGTGAAACGACGGCCAAGCATCTCCATGGCCCAGATAAGTAAAGGCATCCAAACAACCGTATGGATGATGCTCGTATGCCCGAGATGGACCATCATACACCCACTCATACCATAAATGATGCCACCCACGAAGCCTGCCAATGGGGATCGGGTGACGGTATAAACATAGCCGTAGCAGAATGAGCTCGATAAAACATAGGCCGATAGGATGAAACCATTCCAGGACTTGAAAAAGGAAAAAATGATGGAGAGGGGATACCAAGCCATGGCCTGCGGATCAGCAGCAACGGGAAATCCAGAGAGGATCAGGGGATCCCAGAACATCTTCCCCATATAAAAATTCGGAAGATAATAATGAGTCCCATCTCCGGGGGCCAAGAACCGACCCGAGAAGATGACAGGTGAGAAAAAAACTGTATACAACAATGAATAGGACAGGGCTACCTTTATCGCATGAAAAGTTGCTGAGAGAAGCTGGCTTGTTGATTCAACCTTATCTCTTGCTGTCAAAGGATTTTTCTCGCTTCTCAATCCCCTTTGCCAAAGGAGAGATTCCAAAATATAGGGGAATAGAAGTATAGCTATTTCCAGAGTAAAATAGTATATTCCTCTCATGAGGAATACACTCGTCTCGAGAATTTCGTTTTATCTTTTTTGAGCCACCATGAAGGTGAAATCGCTGTCCAAAATTTTTTTTCGAATTAAGAATTTTTCGATGTAAAAGATCAATCGAAGAATTGCCATGTCTTCTGGTTGATTTTCATCAAAGTTGAGAATGATATCGTTAAGGAGTAAATTGAGGATCGTTCCACCGTAATCGATTCTTTTGATCACCCGGAACCTTTCTTCAATCAGAGGGATGATGTCCTCGGATCGTACCCCTTCGGAAGGATCGATGGCCATCATATGACTCAAAGGTTGGCGGTCGATCCTATTTCTGACTATGCCTGTCGCAGGATCGATCCGAAACCTTTCAGGCAATAAAAGAAGAAGGTCATTGGCCACCCTTAATTGTTCGTCCGTCCATTGAAAATGGTTCGGCCCTACATATTCGCTGATAATAAAAAGGCCGTCTTTTTTCAGAGCACCTCCTATTTCTTCCAAAACATGCTCCAAATTCTCGATATGATGTAAAGCCATGGCACTGAATACGACATCATAAACCGCTTTCTTTAAATGAATCTGGTTTGCATCAGCAACCTCATAATGAATTCTTTCCTGTATCCCTAATTCCTCTGCTTTGGCTTTGGCAATTTCAATCGCACCTGGTGACATGTCAAATGCATCGCAATATTTAAAGACATTAATCGCTGCGCCATGACGTTCGAGGCATCCATCGCCACATCCTAAATTGAGCGCCCTTTCTGCTGGTTCAAAGAAAAAGTTCTCCTTAACCCAGATAAACCAATTTGCATCCATTCTACCTGAAATGGTAGGATGAATATAATATTTCTGAATGAGTGAGGAATCCGTCCAGGGACATCGCCGAGAAGGAGTTTCGCCTTGCACTTTTTCCTTTGCCAACCTACCCCAATATTCTGCAATCTTCTCAGAATCTTCACTCATCAGCAATTTCTTAAAATTATATCCCCATGAAAAGGTCTTTAATGCTCAGTGTTTGGATGAGGGGTTTTGGATCAATTCTCTCTTCCATGGTCAAATACCTTTTGGTAGATCACCAAAGTCTGGCGGGCTGTCTTTTCCCAGGTAAATTTCTTGCTTTGCTCCAATCCTTTTCCTTTCAATTCTTCCCTGAGGGAGGGATTTGTTATGAGAGCCTCCATGGCTTCAAAAATTTCAAAAACCTCCATCGGGTTTACCATGAGGGCTGCCTCTCCTGCCACCTCAGGCAACGAAGAGGTATTGGATGTAATGACGGGGGTGCCGGAGGCCATGGCCTCGAGGACAGGGAGACCGAATCCTTCATAAAAGGAGGGGTAAACAAACACTTCGGCTCCTTGGTATAGTGCTGGAAGATCTTCTTCAGGGACGTAGCCCGTAAAAACCAAATGTGGATCAATATCCAGTTTTTTTAAAAGGTTATAAAAGGTTTCGTTCTTCCAGCCTTTTCCACCCGCAATGACGAACTGGTAATGGGTTCCCTTCATCTCTATGAAGGCTTTGAAGGCAATCAGCGCCCTCGACAGGTTTTTTCTGGGCTCTATGGATCCTACGGCCAGGAAATAAGGTTTCGTAATATGGTATTTTGTTTTGATTGAGGCGATCGAGTCAGGCGGGCATTCATTCAAAAAGATCTCTCCGGCGGCCAGATGGGTCACCTCGATTTTTTCGTCGGGGACGTGAAGATATCTTTTTATATCTTTCTTTGTATTTTGGGAAATAGAGATGATGAGATTTGCCCTTCTTGCGGCCAGATGAAGATTTTTTGTAACGAATTGATGATTGGCTTCAGTATGAAACTGGGGATAAATAAAACAGCTCAGATCAGGAATCGTGACAACGATTTTTGGCCTGGAGACCGGAGGCACCGTGAAAGCGGTACTGTGAAGGATATCAATTTCTCCCATCAACCTGTCTTTATATTTTCCAAAGTTCTTCCATTTTCTATTCACCCACCAGGACGGCCATCGCTTCTGGTGTAAACTGAAATTGCTGGATTTTGGCGTCACGACCTTCTTCCAGCCTTTGGGAAAACAATCGTAAAAAATTCCATAAAGAAGATAGTCATTTTCCATATCAACCTTGGCAAGAGCATCCACAAGGTTTTTCGCATAATACCCCACCCCTATTGCCTCATCAACGGTGCGGCTGATATCTATTCCTATTCTGATCTTGTCCATGAGCCAAAAGCCCTTCATACAAACTTTGTATCTTTTCGCAGCTCCTATCCCAGGTATGTTGTTTCAGCACCTTCAGGTATCCATTTTGACCCATTGCATTGGCCAGAGTGGGGTATTCCAACAACAGACGAATGTATTCAGAAAGCATATGGATATCGGAAAAAGGAACTAAAAAACCATCCTTTCCATTTTGAATCATTTCTGAAAGTGCTCCTGCGTAAGCGCCGATGACAGGTTTTTTATAAAGCCAGGCCTCCAGATAAACGATACCAAACGATTCGGCTTTTGAGGGCATCACAAAGACGCTGCAGGCATCCAGGGCATCTTTCTTGATCTCCTCATCAATGTAATCTAATACGATGACTTTTTCATAGACCCAGGAAGGCTGATGGAAAAAATAGGCATCGAAGTCATTCATCACCTGTCCAATGAGAATGAGTGTTGCCTCGATGCCTCTTTGCCAAAGAATTTTCATGGCCTCGATGACGTGGGGGGATCCTTTTTCATGCGTTTGGGTCGAAATCTGTAAGACGATCTTTCCTCGGATTTTATACTTATCTCGAAATCGGGCTCCATTGCCTCCCCAGACCTCGTCCGGAGTCACACCTGCACCAATCACGTGTATTTTCTTTTCATCGATTCCCTTTCTTAGGATTGCTTCTTTCTCCATATGGGTCATCGTCGCAATCCTGTCAAAATGCTTTAGCAACTCCACATGCTTCGTGGAAAGGAAATAGCATGTGCCATTATTGGAGGTATGGGGTTCTCCCAGGTGGACAAGGGGAGTGCAGACCGATGGGATTTTCATTCTTTTAGCATATTGAAGGGCCGGATAGGTAAGAAAGAGGTGAGGGAAGACTCCCGCATTCACGAGATCGAATTTTTCCCTCAGGAATATCATTTTCCAGAGATATCCAGGGAGGAAAATATAAGGATATCCAAATGTGAAAGAAAAAAACTTGAGAGGTGTGTTGGACAGAGTTCTTAAAGCTCCCCAGTATACCTTGGATGGCCACGAGATCACTTTAAATCTTTTAATTTTAATACCTTCGACTTCCTCTTCTGAGATTTCAATTCTTCTTTTGCTTCGATCATGGAAATATTCAATATCCCACACATCCGTAGTGAAGATGGTCACATCGTAACCGGCATCCCTCGAACTCTTCGCCCATTCCCAGAAAAGCCTCTCTGCCCCTCCAAGGTAAGGCCAGCTCCGATGTATCACATAGAGGATCTTTTTTTTATCCATTAGCCTTCGATCCATCTGAGTAGTGGTGACCCCAAATGGAAAAGTCCTATTTCATTGATAGCAAACCCTTTTTCGATGGGTGATTCATTACCTGATGGATTGATAAGAAGGGAGACTTCGACTGTTCCTTCCTTGAATCTATTCTCAAAAGGAAAAATGTAAGTATGCCATCCTCTTTCGATTTTCCTTCGTCCGACAGTCTGTCCTTCGATGGCCAGTTCGAGCCAAGGTTTATGGGAATTGGAATCCCATAGACCATGGATCTGTAAGTATTCAAATCTTTTTTCATTTCTCAAAAAACAGACAGCTTTTTGACTCATTCTCCGAATTCTTGGAAAATCTGATATCAGCCGGGACCATCCTTCCCCCAGAACCTCATCATTGACTCCCATCAATATGCGATGAGGGGTATTTTTTGTTTTCAAATCATCGTTTTTCAAAACAATTTGTTCGTATCGTGGCAAGAAAGCCTTAATGGACGGAAATTTCATCTCTGGGATAACTTTTTTCCAGAACCTTTGCTCGTCACATCTTTTGTTCAATGAGTTAGGGATTCGGAAGAAGAAAATGAGGGGAAAGAGCACCGTGTACTTCAGTATGATCGGAAGCTTCAAGAAAAAAAGATAAAAATCCTGTCTCTTCAGATGATCCAGAAGTACCCTAAGGTGGTGAAGTAAAAGAAAAGGAAATATCTCAATCATTTTGGTTAGGGGGAAATGCTTGCAAAATAACCGATATTGATTTTTCAACATGAGGGACTTTTTGAGGTTGGATTCGGCTGAAATCGAAGCAGAGAATTTGTGGTAGATGACTGCTTCTGGAACATATTCAACCCTCAAAGGAGTTTCCTTCCAGACCCGGATACAGAAATCCATATCCTCGTAATACGCGAAATATTTGGGGTCAAACAGGCCAATTTTCTCAAAAACCGCCCTTTTAATAGCCATAAGGCATCCCGTGACAGCGAGGACTTCTCCACGTTCCCTGTTGACATGCAGAACTTCTTCTCCAAAGTCACGGTCCCATCCATAGGCGAATTGATTCAGATTGACCCCTGTACTGTTTATAATACGGGGGTCAAAATACATGAGAACCTTTCCTCCGAGAACTCCAATCGCTTTATTCTCTTCCCCCCTTTGAATGAGGTAGGTCAGAAAATTCGACTCAACACGAGTATCGTTATTCAACAAAACGACATAGTCAGCCCCCTGGGATAAAGCAAACCGGATTCCCACATTGTTTCCTTCTGCAAATCCCAGATTTTTCTCATTCTGAATCAGATGAGTGTCCGGATAATGGGATTTTACAAAATCCAAACTCCCGTCTTTGGATCCATTATCAACTAAGACCACTTTAAAATTGGGATAATCGAGGGATGAAAGGGAGTCCAGGCATTCTTTCATATGATGTTTCCCATTCCAGTTGAGAACTATGATGAAGACCGAAGGAAGCATCTTTTTATCAGGGAGTATTAGGCTTGCAATCATTTAGTGTCCGTAAATATAAACCAATTCTTTATCTTTGTAAATCAAATTTTCATCCGCCTACACGGAGACCAAGACTTCGTGCCGTAACGCATTTCACCGTGCCAATATGGTTTTTAGGGAGTGGGGAGTACGGGCTTGCCTGTGGGGGTAAACGAAATACTACTAACTTTGATTCCTGAATTCAAGGGTATGAGGACCAAAGTCAAAACCAAAAAGTCTGGGCTTAATATTTAGAGTGAAAGGCTTTCTCAGGTTTGTCCCTACCCTCTCTTTTTTATCCAAATCGAGGCGAAGATTTTCTGAAATATCTCTTTTTATAAATAGTTCTCCCATATTATTTATGGGAACCTCTAATAATTCCTAATTTGTCACTCCCGTGAAAGCGGGAGTCCAGTAATTTCAAAAGTTTATGGATTCCTGCTTCCGCAGGAATGACATTTTTAGAGGTTACCTTATGTCTTAACCGGAGAAATCTTAAAGTCAAGTTATAATATTTCCAGGATAAAAGAGTCTCGAATTAGGATAGAGGGGACTTTTCTGGGCAAAGACTTAGTCGGGAAGTTGATCTGCAAAACCTTCCTATTCCGATTTTTTCCTCCTTAGGGAAAAGGACAGCACTCCAGTGAAAAAAGACTTAACAATTTTGCATTAGCAATGCAAAATATTAGCATGTGGATTACCAGAAAATATGAAAAAACTTTGAAGGTGATGTCCTAACAGTCTCCTGCTTTATTTGAAAGGAGGGGGGGAGCATTTCTATAGGCCCTTGTTAAGATGCCCACTTGAGTTTAAGTCTCCTATTGTTTATGGCACAATCTCTTAAATAGAGATTCATAAGGTTTTGATAGGGCATCCCCAATTCGTTCGCCATGTCCTTAAAAAAGGCCACCGAGGCTTTATCGAGCCGAATTGTAACCGGCTGTTTCAGATATTTAATATAAGGGTTTTTTCTTCCCTTCATTTTAGAGAAATCATAATATGCTCTCATTGTGTTACCTCCAATATACAGTAGATTCTTTTTTGTTTGCTTTTCGTGCCGAAACGATACGGATAACTTTGTCATCTATTCTGTAGCAGTGACATACCACAAGTACCCTTAATTGGTAACTCATACCAAGCATGATAAACCGATCTTCGTCCTCCGAATGATCTGGGTCAGTATATAGAATGGCATTCTCATCGAGGAAGACGGTTTGCGCCTCAGCAAACGAAACTCCATGTTTCCTCTCATTCTGCCTACTCTTCTTCTCGTCCCATTCGAATCGGATGTTATCCATATGTACATTGTACGAAATTAATGATACGATGTCAATCAATAGCAATGAATTGAAATAAAAAAAGGAATCAGATCTTGTCCGGGTTCCGGGTGTCAGGCAATCGTATTAAATTATTTGACTTTTTTCTTCTGTTCATATTTCTTCCCTCTTTCCCTTCATAACAAAAAGCCTGATCATTTAGAATCGGAATGAATCAGACTTTCTCTTTTGCTGTCACCTCTCTCCCCCGATAAGGAAGTTAGGAACACAGGAAATATTCATCTTCCTCTTTCATGGCTTCATGGTTTCCTAATGAGAGGAATATAGTTGGATAACAATTTTGCCTATTAATCCATGCCTCATCCTGTATCAAAAAACTTACCTTTTCTGAGGGATTAACGCTCGATTCGTTTTTTCTTGACAATGGAGAGGAGTCTAATGTTAAATTAGTTCTGGCGTAAGAGTTTAAAAATTATGGAGCTTTTTTGTATTTCCCTCTTTTTTAATTGACGGGTTTCCTTGATTATAATCCTCAAAGAAAGTTAATATAAAATATCTTAAAGCAAGTAATGAGGGATGGATAAAACGAAATGAAAACGGCACTGATCACTGGGATAACGGGTCAAGATGGTTCTTATCTTGCGGAGTTTCTGCTGGAAAAAGATTACAAAGTCTATGGCATGGTCCGAAGATCGAGCAGCATTAATTTCGAGCGGATCAGTCATATCCAGGAAAAGCTCGAAATCATTCAGGGCGATTTGCTTGACCAAAATTCACTGATTGAAGCTCTCAAGACTTCTAACCCGGACGAAATCTATAACTTGGGGGCACAATCGTTTGTCCCAGCCTCATGGAACCAGCCCGTTCTCACCGGTGAATTTACGGCCCTTGGTGTGACACGGATGCTCGAAGCCATTCGAACTGTTAATCCTAAAATCCGATTCTATCAAGCTTCGTCGAGCGAAATGTTTGGAAAAATACAAGAAACACCGCAAAACGAGAAAACACCTTTTTACCCAAGGAGTCCTTATGGAGTAGCAAAAGTTTACGGACATTGGATTACCGTTAACTACAGGGAAAGTTATGGAATCTTTTCTTGTTCGGGCATCCTTTTTAATCATGAGTCCCCCCGAAGAGGATTAGAATTTGTGACAAGAAAAGTGACCAACGCTGCTACAAGAATAAAACTGGGAATGCAAAAAGAGTTGAAAATGGGCAATCTCGATGCAAAAAGGGATTGGGGTTATGCAGGAGATTATGTGAAAGCCATGTGGTTAATGCTTCAACAGGATAAACCAGATGATTATGTGATTGCCACAGGCGTATCCCATTCCGTTAAAGATTTGATCCAGATAGCCTTTGATCATTTGGATTTGGACTGGGTGAAATACGTAGTCAGCGATCCGAAGTTATTCCGACCGGCGGATGTGGATTTCCTATTGGGGGACGCAACAAAGGCAAAGTCCAAGCTTGGGTGGGAACCCAAAGTTACCTTTGAAGAGCTGGTGAAGATGATGGTCGATGAGGACTACAGAAGGCTTTCTTCTAAAGCCTAAATAAAAATATTTGAAATTTTCTGGATTCCCGTTCCCCGATAGATGTCGAGGACAAGTTTCACGGGAATGACACAGTGTTGGTTGCTTTGTCATTCCTGCGGAGGCAGGAATCCAGGACAAGCCAAATTTAAATATGTAAGAATCTAAAATCTTTCTTCAATCTAACCCATATCTATGCTAAAATCCCTTTCGTCAACTACATTAAAGTCATGTTCATATCACCCCCATGAGGAAAAATAAAAAATCGCATGAAAATCCTGTCGAAAATTCGACATGCCTATAGCCAAAGGAATTTGATCCGTCAATTGGTCGTGAGGGAAGTCAAGGGGCGTTATGCAGGGTCCTCTATTGGGATTTATTGGTCGGTTATCAATCCCCTCATTATGTTAGCCGTTTATACTTATGTTTTCTCTGTGATTTTGAGAGTGAGGTTAGGGGATGAACCCGGGATCACGAATTTTGCCCTCTATCTTTTTTGTGGATTTTTAGCATGGAATGGCTTCCAGGAGATGGTCCAGAGGTCGACGACAGTGGTTTTGGATAATGCGCTTTTGATTAAAAATTTATCTTTCCCTTCAAAGGCATTGCTGGTTTCCATTGGGATTAACTCAATCATTAATGAGATGATCGGGATTGGGATCCTGACTGTGGCAGTGAAAATAATACTTGGATTTTTTCCGAAGTATATCTGGTTTCTCATCCCTCTTCTCTTTCTCGAACTGTTATTCGGTTTAGGGCTTGGATTCATTTTTTCTACCCTCCATGTTTTTTTTAGAGATACGGCCCAATTCGTGGGAGTGTTGATGCTGATCTGGATGTTCGGGACACCTCTTTTTTATCCTGAGAGCATGATCCCTGCGCAATTTAAATTTTTGTTGGATCTCAATCCCATGGCTTATCTGGTAAGGATGTTTCGAGAAATCTGTCTCAGGAATCAGTTTCCCTTGTTGAACGACGTGATTCTATTTTTTATTATTTCAATCATTGTTTTCATGGTTGGCTACTCTATTTACACGAAAAGATTTTATCGGTTCATCGATCAACTATAAATAAAATGAAGGCCATCGAGGTAAGTCATCTCTCAAAAAGTTTTGATATCTACAAGAGACCCATCGACCGGATCAAACAGGTCGTTGCGTTTAATAAAAAAACCTTTTATCAGAGATTTTGGGCTTTAAAGAATATTTCTTTCTCGGTTAGCAAAGGGACCACCATCGGGGTCTTGGGACAGAATGGTTCCGGGAAAAGCACCTTATTGAAGATATTAGCTGGGTTGATGTTGCCCTCCGAAGGAGAGATAAAAATAATCGGTAAAACCTCCTCATTGATTGAATTGGGGATGGGTTTTCACACGGAATTTTCTGGCAAATCGAATGTTTATTTGAATTCGGCTTTGTTAGGGATCTCTAAGGAAGAGATTGATGCCAAATTTAATCAAATCGTTGAATTTTCTGGGATCGGAGATTTCATCGACCGACCGGTGAAGACGTATTCTTCGGGGATGTATTTGAGATTGGCATTTTCTGTAGCGATCAGTATCAATCCAGAAATACTTTTGATCGACGAAGTATTAGCGGTTGGAGATGCCCTTTTTTCCCAGAAGTGTGTAAAAAAATTGAGGGAGTTTCAGGAACAAGATACGACCATTGTATTCGTTTCGCATGATATGGGAGCCATTAAAAATCTTTGTGATGAAGCGATTCTTCTGGACAAGGGAGTTTTAGTCGAGAGGGGGGACCCTGGGGATATCTCCGATTACTATAATGCGTTAATCCAAAAAAGATATGCTGAAGAAACAAAACAGATTACATTTATCCAGAGAATCGAAGATGAGAAAGAAAGAAAAAAACAACGTTATGGAAATTTTGATGCGATGATACTTGACATCAAACTTCTCAGCTCTTCAGGCGAGGAAATCGGAGCTATTTTATCTGGAGAAGATTGCGTGATTATGGTGAAAGCCATTTTTTTTGAGGATGTTGAGAATGCGGTGGTGGGCATTTTGATCAGGGACCGATTGGGCAATGAAGTCTTTGGCACCAATACAGGGTATTATCAGCAAAATACGGGCATAGTTACAAAAGATGAAATGATGGTTGTTAATTTTACTTTAAAAATGAATATCGGTTCAGGGGATTATTCCGTGACCGCAGCGGTCCACCCTGACAAATTGGGATTGGAAGGGCATTTCGATTGGGTCGATCGAGCCATCTCTTTCAAGGTTTTACCAAGCGAACCCAGATTTATTGGGTTATCAAAATTAAATCCTCATATAACCGTTCAGCGAATGAAGAGAATAAGTAATTTAAACTCGGATAATCCCCTCAATATGGTTTTCCCCAATGCTGTGGATCATATTGAAATGGGCGAGGGTTTTCAATCCTATCTGATTAAGGGGTGGCATCAACCTGAAATGCAGACAGAAGGTTATATAAGATGGACCCACAAAAACCCATCTTTCATCATGAAAATCTCTGGGAGAAAATTGAGGCTTGAGGTCAGTACATCCAAACCGAATATAGCGAAAGAACCGATCACGGGGGATATTTTTTGCAACGGGATAAAGATAGGAAATTTTATTTTAAATGAATACGGGTGGAAACGTTTGGATTTGGAGATCAAGGAGGAGTTGAAAGGTGAGGTAGCCCGATTTAAGTTGTCTTTAAATCGTACCTGGCGACCTGATGACTTTTTCAGAAACGGCGACAAAAGGGAATTGGGGATATCGGTGAGAAGAATTTGGTGTGAGGAGTAAATAAAACATAATGAGTTCGTAAAAAGTCTGAAAAGCCCATCATCAGTCATTCCTGCGAAAGCAGGAATCCAGTATTTTTAAGTAGTTAGAATTCTTTGAATTCCCGTTCCCCGATCGTTGTCGAGGACAAGTTTCACGGGAATGACAAATTTTTACGAGTCCATCAAACATAAATTTAAAGATTTTGAGGTGAATATGATTGACCCAATTGATACAGAAATCGATGTCGACGAGATCATGCGGAAAATAAGAGAAGAAGTGAAAAAGAGGAAACCTCCTGAACAAGAGACCCTTCGGGAACCTGAACCGTTGACTCCCAAATCCTCAAGCCCAGGGGAGCCAGAAGGGCTGGTTTCTAAGCCCTCCACTCCTGAAGAGGACTCTTCAAAAAAAATTTTTGATCAATCTTATGACAAATCGCCCCTTCAAAGTCCAGTGAACATCGATGTTTTACCCTATTATATCAATTACCATGGGTTTTTAGTCCAGGTTAAAGAGAAAGAGGGCCTCAAGGGCAGAATCAAACATTTTCTGTTTAAATTTATTAGATTTTATGCGTGGTGGCAGGAGCAGATCAATCGGGCTTTATACCAGGAGTTAATAGCTCAAAAGGCGAGGATGGATGAAAGGGAAAAATGGATTCAGGAGATTCTTCATCAACAATTCAATCAAATAAAGGGCGAGTTATCCCAAGAGCTGAGTGATCAGAGAAAGAAGATTGTGGAGGCAGAAAGCAAACTAATGGGTCTTCTCAGTCAGCAAAATGACCAATTGAGGGTTGAATTAACAGAGCGGGATAGGGTTCTCGGAGATTTAGGGAGTAGGGTATCCTCCTTGGGGCAAGCGAAAGATGAGTTATCACAGGAGCTGAGTGATCAGAGAAAGAAGATGGTGGAAGCAGAAAGCAAACTAATGGGTCTTCTCAGTCAGCAAAATGACCAATTGAGGGTTGAATTAACAGAGCGGGATAGGGTTCTCGGAGATTTAGGGAGTAGGGTATCCTCCTTGGGCCAGGCAAAGGATGAGATATCTCGGGAGCTGAGTGATCAGAGAAAGAAGATGGTGGAGGCAGAAAGCAAACTAATGGGTCTTCTTAGTCAGCAAAATGACCAATTGAGGGTTGAATTAACAGAGCGGGATAGGGTTCTTGGAGATTTGGGCAGTAGGGTATCCTTTTTGGGGCAGGCGAAAGATGAGTTATCCAAGGAGTTGAGTGACCAAAAAAATAAACTCAATGAAACAGGGAAATGGGTGGAGTCGCTTTTTAATCAGGGGATGGCCAGCTTAAGGTCTGAATTGACTGAGTCCCATAGGGGTTTAAATGATACGATTGAATCAACCAAAAAAGAATTATCCGAGTTAATCGAGATCAGGTCCACGATCCATCAAATGGCAGAGGAGATCAGAAAACATAAGTTCGAAATCTTGGAGCAACAGAGGAGATTAACGTCGCTCCTTGAAGAAGCAAGAAAGCGCTTACTCAAAACGGTCAGCTCTAAACAGATTGAGAATATATTAAAAGAAGAAGATCACCTTTTAGATGCGATGTACGTTTTTTTTGAAGATCGATTTAGGGGCACCCGTGAGGAGATCAAAGAGAGATTAAGGGTCTATTTGCCCTATGTCAAACAGGCACAAATTGGGGAGGAAAGCTCCCCGATTCTTGACCTTGGTTGCGGACGTGGAGAATGGTTAGAATTACTTAAAGAAAATGGGTATATCGCAAAAGGGGTGGATTTTAATAGAGTCATGATAAGAAAATGTCAGGAAATTGGCCTCGAAGTCATAGATTCTGATATAATTGAATACCTAACAAATCAACAGCCCAACAGTTTTGGTGCGATAACGGGGTTTCATATTCTTGAGCATTTACCTTATAAGTCCATCATTTCACTTTTTGATGAGA
Source organism: Syntrophaceae bacterium (assembly GCA_013388645.1). Classification (GTDB taxonomy): domain Bacteria; phylum Desulfobacterota; class BSN033; order BSN033; family UBA1163; genus UBA1163. The sequence goes on from JACAEV010000239.1 coordinate 17,365, forward strand.
CATTACGGGTATTGAAATCTGGGGGGATGGTGATTTTTGAAACCCCCAATCCAGAGAATTTGATTGTAGGAGCCTGTAATTTTTATTTTGACCCGACCCACCGAAATCCATTACCTCCAAGGTTGCTTAGTTTTCTTATAGAATCAAGAGGATTCGAAAAAACAGAAATCATAAGGCTCCATCCTTTAGGATTTTTTCGAGAGGAACAAAAGACATCGGATGTTGTAAAAGTGCTTGCAACGTTATTTAATGCAGAACAGGATTACTCGGTCATCGCTTACAAGGGGTGACCGAGAAGAAATAAGGAGCATGATCTTATAGGAACCGTTTAGCATGAAAATCCTTCTCAATGGTTTATCCTTAGCCTACCCTATTTCAGGGGTGGGTCAGTACACACTCCAACTTGGCAGGTCTCTTAAAGCCCTTTTAGGAAATGGGAATATTTTTTGGTTTGGGAATAATGAGTTGGGTTATGGGCAGGAATATTCTGAACCTATTGGGCTCAATATCATCGATCGAGTTCAATGTCAGTATAAAAAGGGCCTGCGCAAAGTACCCGGGTTAAAAAATCTTGGTCATCTCTGGCGAGATCATCAATTCAGATCATATGTTCGGAAAGTCACCCCCTCCCTTTATCATGAGACCAATTATGCCCCATTTCATTTTGATCATGGTCCAACGATTGTCACCCTTTGTGATCTTTCGTTTGTGAGGCATCCAGAATGGCACCCGAAAGATCGAGTGAAACATTTAGAGAACTTTTGCTTGAAAAAAATCTCTCAAGTCAAGGCGATCATCACTATTTCTGAGTTCAGCCGGAAAGAGATATTAAATCTTTTAAATATTGACCCGATCCAAATCCATGTAACCCCTTTAGGGATTGATCAGAGTTTTCATCCAGCAGGGAATCGATTGGAAGGCCTTCCAAACCAGTACATCCTTTTTTTAGGAAACCTCGAGCCCCGAAAAAATTTGCCCAGACTTATGAAGGCTTATCAATCCCTCCCCCAAACTTTAAAAAGGAGATATCCACTGGTGATCGCTGGTGCTTCAGGATGGCACACCCATGAACTGAAACAGGTTCTCCGTCTTTTTCAGAGGGGTGAAAGACCTATCTTAACAGGGTATGTCTCTCAGGGGTTCCTCCCCGACCTCTATAGAGGCGCCTCACTTTTTGTCTATCCTTCCCTTTATGAAGGGTTCGGTCTTCCTGTCCTTGAAGCCATGGCTTCCGGAGTGCCTGTCATCACATCCAATTCAACCTCACTTCCAGAGGTGGTGGGAGATGGGGGGCTCCTTGTCAATCCCTATGATGTAGACCTTTTGAGAGAGGCGATGAGGGAGCTACTGGAAGATGAAAAGAAGAGAAGGGAAATGATAGAAAGGAGTCTCGTAAGGGCGAAACTTTTTTCGTGGGATAAATGTGCCCGTCAAACCTTAGCCGTCTATGAGAAAGTTTTGGGAAAGTTAGGGTAAGATCGGGAACTTCATTGAAGTGTAGTTAAAAAGAAGCCCACCCCATAATATTTGGGTGGGCTTCTTTGTCTTTACCCCGTTAGAATGGCCCGCTGTTGCAGCGAGGATGAAGGTGATTTCCTTATGGAAGCGGGCACGAAGTTTAATGCCCCGTGTAAGTATTCCCGTTAGAAGACCTTTGGCCTTCTAACGGGGTGAACTGGTCACTACTTCTTAAAATAACAATTCCCAGAGGGTGTTGTCAGAAGCTCTCACCACGATCTCCAAATATCCTGTAGACGGTAGATAGGCCATTGCAGGAGAAGAGGGGGTGAATCCAGGAATACTGACCCAGTTGTTGTTGAAAACTCCACTTGAATTAAAGGTGGCAAACCAGATTGTATCATCCGATGCCCTAACCACCATAGCGACCTCCGATGCCGAGGCATCCCAGGCAATGGCTGGAGTGGATGGAGTTAGCCCTGGGATAGATGCCCAGTCATTGTTGAAGTCATTGCTGGAGTTGAAAGTGGCGGTCCAGAGAGTATTGTCTGAGGCCCGAACAACCATGAGCATCTTATTGGCGGATGGATTCCATGCCAGGGTTGGAATAGATGGGCTAAACCCTGAAATGGACGCCCAGTCGTTGTTGAAGACCCCTGCAGAATTAAAGGTGGCGGTCCAGAGGGAATTGTCTGCGGCCCGAACGACCATCAGCATCTCATTGGCGGATTGGTTCCAGGCCAAGGCTGGGGTGGATGGGGTTAGCCCTGAGATAAGTGCCCAGTCGTTGTTAAAGGTACCTGTGGCATTGAAGGTGGCGGTCCAGAGGGTATTGTCTAAGGCTCGCACAACCATTTGCATTTTATTGGCGACAGGATTCCAGGCCAGGGCTGGAATGGAGGGAGTCAGCCCTGGGATAGGAGCCCAATCGTTGTTGAAGATGCCTGCAGAATTAAAGGTGGCAGTCCAGATGGTATTATCTGCGGCACGAACGACCATCTGGAGTTTGTTAGCCGATGGGTTCCAGGCTAATGCCGGGGTGTTGGGAGTTAATCCAGGAACGACTGTCCATGTGATTAATCCAATCATATCTGTGAAATTACCGGACGAATTGAGAGCATTATCTCGGTACTGGACATAGACGGTCTTGGTGCCATCGCCAGAGGTAAGGGTCCAGGCTTTTGTTGTCCCGTAAGCTTCCCAACTTGACCAACTGCTTCCATCATTGGAGAACCGCATCTGGTAGACGCCGCTGGTAGCATCAGAAGCTGAAAGGGTAAGTGTCACTGAAGTTGAGACGGTGTAAGTCGCTCCTCCATTAATCACGATCGAACCGGTGGGTGCCACCGTATCAAGGACGATGGTGTCTGTGAAATTACCGGACGAATTGAGAGCATTATCTCGGTATTGGACATAGACGGTCTTGGTGCCATCGCCAGAGGTAAGGGTCCAGGCTTTTGTTGTCCCGTAAGCTTCCCAACTTGACCAA
>JACAEV010000023.1 GCA_013388645.1 Syntrophaceae bacterium
ACTTTTCATCGCCACGTAGCGACCATTAAATTCGTCTGTGGTTACCAAAATTCTCTCCATCATTCCTCCTATTTAAATTTAATTTATCATAAGAGAAGCATTCTGGCAATGTCAAGGGGTCAAGTCTTGAATGTTGACATTCTGGTTTGTTTCGTTGATCTCGTTGGTCTGGTTTATTTCGTTGATCTGGTTGATTCCGTCTGTTTAGTGGGGGTTGGGCTTCGGGGTCACATCTTCAGATGTCAGATGGTCGTCTATTTGGACTGGCACCATGAGAAATTTGGGGGTCAAATCTTTCATTTTGACAATTTCCTCGTTTCTTTTTGGAGTATGATTCACTGGGTCAATGGAAGTGTCGCCTTTGCTGAGTAGCTTCGGCCGGCCAAAGAGGCTTTGCCTGGAAACCCGCTTTGATGTCTTTTCAGTTATCGCTTATTTTGTTATAAGATACCAATCAATTGTCTTCTTTAGTCCATCTTCAAAGTTTGTTTTTGCTTTAAAGTCAAATTCTTTCTCTGCTTTCGATGTATCTAACATACGGCGAGGTTGACCATCGGGCTTAGTTATATCCCAGATAATCTCACCTTTGAAGCCAGTAAGTTTGGCGATCAATTCAACCAGGTCTTTAATGGAGATTTCTCCACCAAAGGCGGATCCGCCTTGGGCGGAAAAACCTGCCCCGATATTTACAGGGTCAGGTTTATTATATTTTTCTGTAGCCAAAACAATAGCCTCAGCGCAATCTTCAACATATAAAAATTCGCGGGTGGCTTTGCCTGTGCCCCAAACGATTATTTCGCTCTGCGCATAGCGCTTTGCGTCAATACATTTTTTTATTAATGCTGGGATGACATGAGAAGATTCGGGATCGAAGTTATCTCCAGGGCCGTAAAGATTTACCGGTAAAAGATAAATGGCATTGAAACCATACTGCTGACGGTAGGCCTGAGCCTGGACGAGAAGCATCTTTTTAGCAAGTCCATACGGGGCATTGGTCTCTTCAGGATAGCCATCCCAGAGGTTCTCTTCTCTAAAAGGTACCGGAGTAAACTTAGGATAAGCACAGATAGTACCGATAGCAACAAATTTTTCTATGCCTACCTGCCTTCCTACCTCCATCATCTGAACACCCATCATGAGGTTATCATAAAAGAATTTGCCGGGATTTGCCCGATTTGCCCCAATGCCCCCCACTTTAGCTGCAAGATGAATGACGATATCCGGTTTAGCATCTTGATAAACCCTCTTTACTGCCTCCATTTGAACTAAATCGTAGTCTTTGCTTCTGGGGACAAAGAATTTTCGATTGGCGGCATTGAAGCTTATGGGTGAGTTTTAAATTTTATCCTGAAGAACCTGGTCCTTTTATCTTAATCATCTCCCCTTACCTTTCCTTAAAAAGGAGGGAAATGGAGGGGGGAGCTTTTTTTGAAATTAGAAAAGAAGTGATGAAAATGCGATAGAGAGTTTCTTTGTTGGGATTTTATTTTCTGTTTCTAATATAGGATTCAATGGCTTCTATGAAAGATATGAAATCATCTTTGTTTTCTCTGACCAACGTGAGAAGTTTTTCATCGGAGATAAACCAGTATCTGTGGATGAGAGAATTTCGGAAATCAAAAAAGGGTTTTATTTTCTGCGAGAGGGTTTCAGAAAGGATTGCTGTCTCGCCGGCTCGGATGATGGTTTCGACATATCCCGTGACCGGCTCCCCCCTCTCTTTAGCAAGGATATGTTGAAGCGTGTTTGCCATAGCCTCTGCAATCTCGATCAAAATGTATTTAAGTCCCCTTAACCTCCATGGATCCTTGAGTATTTCCTGGTCAGTATTTTTCAGTAATAATTCTTCGATTTCAGAGTGGCGTGCCTTGATCTCTCCGAGGTATCGCTGAATTCTTTCGATATCAATCTTCATACCAATGAAGCCTCAGCGAGCAATCCGCTACACTCCCGATATTTTAAAGAGACGTATTCGATCATATCTGTTCTGAGATCGGGATTATTGTCAACGATGAGCTCTCCTTCTTTGAAAATCCTTTTAAGGAATGTAAAGGGAGCATGATTTATTATCCTCACATCAAAAAGATCGGCTATTAAGCTTAAGCCTCTTTGCTTACTCGTTTGAGATAATTTCGTTTGAATATCGGAAGAGATGAAAAAAGGGTTATCATCAGGATTCTTAATATAGATTCCAATATCAATATCCCTAAATTTTTCCTCTTCTACAAAGGAGCCATAGAGATAGGCAAAAACGAGTCTATCGTCTTTATTAAGGACATCTTCTATTAAATTGATAATCCTGTCTTTTTCCATTTTTTAATTTATCCATATAAATATTACCAACCTTTTCAACCTCTTTCAACAGATTATTTATTTTGCTAATGGAAGATTCTGTGATGAAATTGGAAATTTTGGGTCACCCATTAAAAGGCACCTGTATGACCTGGTTTTTTGGGTTTGCTTCGTTGGTTTCGTTTATCTGGTTTATTTTATTGATTTCGTTGACATTTTTTATCCCGTCTATCTCGTTGATGTGGTTTGTCTCATAGATGATCAAAATAATTTGAATATTTAAAAAACCCTTATTTAATTCCAAATATTATTCTTAGCCTTTTTTCTACCTCACTCATGAGCTCTTCAGGCAACTCTCCTATCTTTCTACTGACTAATTCCTCGGGAATAGTCATAATAAAGTCCAACCTCAACAATGACCTTTTTAATAAACCAGTTAACTCTCTGGGTTCTAATATAATTTCGGCTTCCATAATGGTTGTGGGAATATGAGATGTTATTGCAGCCAAGATTATATCCTTGTATCTCTTTTTGACTTTATCGTTAGAAATAACCAACGCAGGCCTTCCTTTTTGTTTTTGAGTCTCTTCTTTGAGAACAAAAGGAAACTTAACAACAACTATATCTCCTCTTTTATAAATCATAAAGCTCCTCAGATTCTGCTTCCCAAATTCTACTCAGACTCTCCTGCTGTAATAATAATGACCCATAATCAACGCCCGTCTTCTTCATTTTTTTGATTTTCAAGAAATCAACAAAGTCGATTACTTCTTGAATTAATTCAGGGGGTAGTTCCTCCAAGTCTTTAACAATAAGTTCTTTATAGTTTACAGTACTTTCCATAATCTTTAACCTCCATTTTGATTTTTTATTTCATTAACATGATAGCATAACATTGAAATAGAGACAATGGAGGAATACGTATCTCGACTAACACTGTGCGAGGAAGGGGTAGATGCAGATGGGGTCAAATCTTTATTCTTGACTTTATGGTTTGTCTGGTCTGTTTGGTCTGTGCCGGAGTAAGGGGACATAGGTTCTAAAACAACTTTCTCGTTTCTCTCGTCTATTTGGTTTATCTCGTTTGTCTGGTCTTTCTGGTTGATCTGGTCTGTTTGGTTTATCGGAAAAAGCCTATCAGCAGATTAGGATATCCTTGGGAAGTAGATCGGTGAATCAGGGAAATCGAGTTAGTGATCAGGTCAATCGGTCATTGAGTCATTGGGTAATTGGACGGCCGTAGTCATCAGAGAAGCGTTCGATATCGTCTTCTTCCACATAATCACCATTTTGAACTTCGATGATCTGAAGAGGTGCCTCGCCAGGATTTTCGAGACGGTGCTTGGTATGGATTGGAATAAAAGTGCTTTCATTTGTATGAACCAAATAGACCTGATCCTCTCTGGTCACCTTGGCCGTACCGGAGACAACCACCCAGTGCTCACTCCTCCTTCTGTGGAGTTGAAGACTCAATCGAGCCTTGGGCTTAAGGACAACCCTTTTAATTTTATATCCTTCCCCCTTCTCCAGAACAGTATAACTTCCCCAAGGCCTTTCCACGGTTTTGTGGATCAAGTGCTCTTCACGGTTATTTTGTTTTAAAGTCTCAACAACCTTTTTCACCTCCTGAGCTCTCTCTTTAGGGGTCACCAAGGTTGCATCGGGAGTATCCACGACGACCATATTTTTAAGGCCAATGGTGGCAACCAGTCTTTTACTTGCAATGACAGTAGAATTCTGACTTCCAATGTCGACGGTATTTCCCTTGAGAATATTTCCGTTTTTGTCTTTATCAATCACCTCATCCAAGGCAACCCAACTGCCTAAATCAGACCATTTAAATGTAGCCGGAACCATCATAACATCGCGACTTCTTTCCATGATGCCATAGTCGATTGAAATGGGCTCCACATTTGCATAGAGTGTTGCCCATTTCGGATTTCGGATTGCGGATTTCGGAATAGGAGATTTATCTAATCCATTTGAAACAATAGGCCCGCATTCCATTTTCTTTAATGCGTCGTAAAGAGAGGGGAGATGGTTTTGGATTTCGGTGAGGATTTTGGAGGTTTTAAAGACAAAGATGCCGGAATTCCAGAAATAGCCACCATGAGAGAGATATTTTTTTGCTGTTTTCAAGTCCGGCTTTTCAAAGAAGCGATCGACTTTGAGGAGGCCCTTCATCTTCTTTTTTGGAAATTCAGCAATTTTGATATACCCATAACCTGTCTCAGGTCGGATGGGTTTGATGCCAAAGGTGATAAGATAATCTTTTTGGGCTCCCTGAATAGCCAGTCTGAGGTCACTTAAAAATTTCATTGTATCCGGAATGGCATGATCGGATGGCAATACCACCATAATAGATTCGGGAAAGAGATGATTCAGGCAAATGGCAGCCAGACCAATGGCTGGAGCTGTATTTCTTCCCAATGGCTCGTTAATAAATTGGATCTCTTTGGAGAGAGGGCCCAATGTTTCAAGGTGAAGCCTTATGTCCTGGGCCTTGTCTTCAGTAGTAACAATCCAGATATTTTTCGGGGGGACAAAGCCATGGATCCGTTTAATGGTTTCCCTAAGAAGAGAATCTTCTCCGACAATTTGGAGCATCTGTTTTGGATAAGCCTCACGACTTAAAGGCCAGAAACGGGTACCGGAGCCTCCAGCGAGAATAACTGCGTTTATTGGGTGACTTGGGTTCACTGAGTTACTCGGGTTTTTTGAGTCCATTGATTTATTAAAGAATGGGTCGGATAAACATTCTCCTCCTAAAAATTAATCGTCTTTGCTTTTAAAAAGCGAAAGGTAAAAAGCAGAACTAATCCAATGCCAACAAAATCAAGCAAAACATCAGTAACAGAAGCATCGCGTCCTGGAACGTAGATTTGGTAAATTTCGTCGGCGATGGCAACGATAGAGGCAACGCCTCCTGGAAGAAGAAGGGTTTTAGGGTTGCTTAGGCTCGTTGGGTTACCTGGGTTAATTGGTTTATTTTTTATAGGCGTAAAAGAAAAGATAAGTAGAAACGTAAGAATTCCATAAAGGGGAATATGGAGAAGGCTATAAGGATTAAAAATTGATAATTTGTGAGACAGGGGAGAACCAGCAAGAATAAAGATACAAGCAACATAAATTATGGACAGAATTGAAAAGAAAAGTCTCATCCCGTCTGGCTCCAGAATCGTAAGTATTTTCAAGTATAAATGAGTAACCCATAAATAGTAAAGAGTGAAATGGAATAAGGTATTATGTATTTAAGAAGTTAAGAGCGTAGGCTTCCGCCGAGTCGAATTCTCATAAATTCGAAAGAGTTTGTTTGAATTTTGCCAAATCAATGGGCAATGGATTATCTGGTCTATTTAGTTTGTCTGGTCTCTCTGGTCTATCTGGCTTTCAAAGAAACGAAAGAGATTAAAAAAACAAAAAGACCAAACAGACTATTTCATGCGACTTTTTTGATCTGCCATCTTGCTATCTGAACAGGAACATCCACCCCGACCAGACTCAAGAGCACTCTGACCCTCTTTCCATCTGAGATGTTTCTATCAAAAACTCCCAACAGATCTTTAAAGGGACCGGAGGTGAATTGAACGATGTTTCCACTTTCCAGCCCATCATCCAGCTTTATCAAATTATCTTCTCCCATCCGCGCTTTGATCGTCTGAATTAACTTTTCACTCACCGGCATAGGTTCGTTTCCGACCCCCAAGATTTTACTTACTCCCCGGGTCCACTTTACCTGATAGTAATGAACATCCATGTCAAGCTTTGCAAAGAGATAGTTGGGAAAAAGAGGTTTCTTCTTCTGAACCATTTTACCATGAGCATATTGGAAAGTTCCGAACTGGGGTAGAAAAACTTCTATCTCCTGATTGGACAAGTTCAACTCTACGCGGTATTCGCTTCCGGGTTTGGTGTGGATTACATACCACTGGAGGATTGTTGGGTTTATTGAGTTCATTGGGTTTATTG
>JACAEV010000024.1 GCA_013388645.1 Syntrophaceae bacterium
CGATATTCGGATTTCGAATTTGGAAACCCTAAATTTCAAATACCTTTGACTAAGATTTAGAATTCAGAGATATTAGACAAGGGGGCAAGATGTGGCGCGGGGTGATTCGAGAGTACTGGGAATTTTTACCTGTGACAAAAGAAGAGTGCGTAATCACCCTTCTCGAAGGGGACACTCCCCTCATCCCTTCTTCTCGAATCAAGGATGAAATGACTTCACGGGTTGACCTCTATTTTAAATACGAAGGTCTCAACCCGACTGGTTCGTTCAAGGATCGAGGGATGACCGTGGCTGTCTCCATGGCGAAGGAAATGGGTTCCAAGGCGGTCATCTGTGCCTCGACAGGAAATACCTCTGCCTCTGCTGCGGCCTACGCTTCTAAGGCCGGGATGAAAGCGTTCGTCCTCATTCCTGAAGGGAAAATTGCCCTCGGCAAATTATCTCAGGCCATGGCTCACGGGGCTCAGGTCATCCAGATTGAGGGGAACTTTGATGAAGCTCTTCAAATTGTGAGGGAGATTTCAGAGACAGAACCGATCACCTTGGTCAACTCGCTGAATCCATATCGGATCGAAGGTCAGAAGACGGCTTCTTTCGAAATCATTGATCACTTGGGGTTTGCTCCCACCTATCACTGTCTTCCGGTCGGCAATGCCGGAAACATTACAGCTTATTGGAAAGGATACAAAGAATATTGGGAGAAGGGAAGGGTAGAGACGCTTCCAAAGATGTTGGGATTTCAGGCAGAGGGGGCAGCGCCCATTGTGAGAGGAAAAGTTATTGAGAGACCTGAAACCCTCGCCACTGCTATTCGAATTGGGAATCCTGCCAGTTGGAAACAGGCAGTGGCCGCAAGGGATGAATCCGGAGGGTTGATCGATATGGTGAGCGATGATGAAATACTGGAGGCTTATCGGAAGATGGCGAGTCTGGAGGGGATCTTCTGTGAACCTGCCTCTGCTACTTCTCTCGCCGGTGTGATCAAACTCGATAAAAAAGGTTTCTTTAAGAAGGGGGATGTGTTGGTATGTACGATCACCGGTCATGGTCTGAAGGACCCGGATGTTGCCATGCGCGTCTCCCAGAAACCCATCTCTCTACCTCCCCAAAAAGAAAGGGTGCTGAAATACCTCAATCTTTAATTGTCCCCTCATGAAAACTGCCTTCATCTATACCAATGCCTATCTCGATTATGATTATGGACCCACTCATCCCCTTCGGATTGGCCGGCTGAAGTTGACTTACGAACTGATGAAGGCCTATGGCCTCTTAAATCTCCCCTCGGTTCAACTCATCCCCACTCATAAAGCTGAAGAGGAAGAATTAGCCGTTTTTCATAGTCAGGAATATCTGAATATATTGAGACAGGCGAGTGAAGGTTTTTTAGTCGGGGATGCCTATCGGTATGGATTGGGGCTAGGAGATAATCCGATCTTCCCTGGCCTTTACCAATGGTCTCTTCTGGTGGCTGGAGCAACCCTTCAAGCGGTTGAATTTGTAGCAGAGGGAAAGGGAAAGATTGCTTTCAACATGGCGGGTGGGCTTCACCATGCCATGAGATCAAAGGCTTCTGGATTTTGTTATATCAATGATCCGGTGATAGGCATCATGAAGCTACTCCGCCATGGGAAGAGAGTCGCTTATATTGATATCGATGCTCATCACGGAGATGGTGTCCAGAAGGCATTCTATGAAACCAACCAAGTGTTAACCATATCGCTCCACGAGACCGGATACACGCTCTTTCCTGGAACGGGTTTTGAGTATGAGATCGGAGAGGGAGAAGGAGAGGGGTATTCAGTCAATCTCCCTTTTCCTCCTTATACAGACGATGAAGTCTATCTTTGGGCATTTGAAGAAGTGGTTCCAGAACTTATCCATGCCTTCCAACCTGATGTGGTTGTCACTCAGTTGGGAGTGGATACGTTTTACGATGATCCTTTAACCAACCTTCACCTTTCCATGTGGGGGTATGAGAAAGTCCTGAAGCGAATCAAAGAACTGGCTCCACAATGGGTGGCCTTAGGAGGAGGGGGTTATAATATCTCCAATGTGGCCAGGGCTTGGACATTAGCCTGGGCAGTGATGAACGAGGTTGAGTTGGAAGAGCAGCTTCCAGAGTCTTATTTAAAAGAGGCAGTAAAAATGGGAATTGAGGATAAAGAGTTGAGGGGTAGTCTGAACACTCCCTCCGATAGCCAAAACAGGGAAATTAAGGTGGAGATGGAACGGGTGGTCCGTACGATAAAGGAAACAACCCTCCCAAAAATAAAAGGGTGATTCGTAATCCCTCTTATGGAATAACCAGTGGCCTAAAAGGGTGTTGGGATTTAGGTCTGATAGATATCGCTGGAGCGCTCCAGAAGGTCAAGAAAGGTGGATCGATCGGCATCGTTTGAAAAGATTGCTTGGCCGGCATTGCCCCGACAGGTTACATGATAGTAGGCATTTTCATATTGGATTCGGAGGGGTCTTGCCATCAAAAGAATGTTTACCAAAATACTAAAACAAAGTCAAGAATAAAGATTTGACCCCATTCTTCCTTTATGGTATTTCGTTCTGCTTTCTCTGTTATTTTCCCCATTTCCCGACCACTCATTCAATATTTCCTGGGGTATCTGCCCGGGATATACTCGAATTCCGTACAGAAATATCTCCTGCCATCCCAAGCTATTGCGGACACATAATCCGTCCCATATGCGAAGGAAACAATAATGACATCGAATCTTTTATCAACATTTCGTATGTTTACTACGTCACCGCGTTCCAAACATAGAAATCCCCTGTCATGTGCAACTCCATGCTTATATAGGAATTCAGTTGTAACTTTGCCGCTCTTCGTGCTGAATATCGCAATGAATATAGATTTGTCTGGATAGGGACCGTCATACTTGCCAATGACAGCATAATCGATATATCCATCCTTGTTAAAATCTCCCTTAACAACAAAGGAGCATCCCGACTCTGGGTCCATAAACCATGCCCTTTCATATTCGAGTTTGACATCCCCGACCGTCATCAACCTTGGGCTTTTCAATTGGGTCACATATCGCTTCAAAAAATTGTTATCAATTTCAGAAAAAACCCCGCCCTCAGATAGAGAAAGCAAAGTGAAGGTGACGGTGACGAGTATTGTGATGAAAAAGACTCTTGTGTATCTATTCCTTACTTGAAAAATATTATCCTGGGGTCCCATTTATATCCTCCGAATAAAACCTCTATGTGAGTGTGAGCACCGCTAAAACTTCCGGTTGCCATGAGTTGGAAAAACTGAGATCCTTTCGAAACCTCTTGTCCAACTTTAAGACGGCAAAAAGGGGGACGTTGGTTCTAAAACAATTTAAGATATTTTGTTAGATTTGGCGCTTCCTCTGAAACGGCTAACCGATTAATCGATGAAGTTGTTACTCCCAAAAAGCGAACCACTTCTGCACCAGGATGACCCATCCTCCCCACTGCCAACTGACAAA
>JACAEV010000240.1 GCA_013388645.1 Syntrophaceae bacterium
CCAGGGTGAAGCACCATTTTTTCGATCCCCAATTCTGCGGCTGCCTCTAAGGCAGCAATATTTTCTTGGATGGAAACCCTCCTCAGGCTTTCGTAAAGGTCCGACGTCCAAACAAAAGTGGGAAGATGTCCCATGACACCCATTCCATATCGTTGGAGGATTTCTAAAATGGCTCGTTTTTGTCCTATGATTTTTTCAGGGATGGCCTCGGGAGGATCCATTGTCAATTCCACATAATCGAAACCCATTTCTCCAATCTCTTCTATCTCCCTTAGAAGAGGCTTGATCGGAAAATTCATCGCTCCGTATTTCATTTTTTACTCCTTCCACCATCAAAAATAAACAATGGACAATGAACCATGAACTTTAGGCTTTAACTCTGAACTCGACACTCCGAACTCTCTTCTTGGCTTCTTTTACCCAGATTCTGACCTTTGCTTTTCGGGGAGGCGTTGTTCCCTGAAAAACTTGTCCGATCCGTTCATGAAGTCTTTCAGGATCTTCACTGGCGAGCGTAGAGAGGGAATGGACGCCTACCTTTTCTAATACTTGTAGGTTTTCAACCCCCAACCCTTTGAGCTGAACCAATTGAGCCTTCTCAATCCATTGGGTGAGTGTTTCTTTGGGAATGAGGAGACGAAGCGCCAGTTCCTCCCTTTCTTTTTTTTCTTTGGTTTTTAGAGAGAGATCTTCGAGCGTGCTGATCCCCACTTTCGGAAGTTCCTTTCTATACTGAGGTTCGATCCAATAAGCATCCTGAAGCCTCGGAAAATAAGAATCAACCGTCTTGTGATCGATAGCGCTGAAGATGAGAAAAGAGAAACTTCCAATAAGAATCATTGTTAAAACAATGGTGAGGGAGCTTAACCTTCTCTCAGGATTGAGCTGATAAGTTGTTTCTTCCCATCCTCTTTTATATCGAAATAGGGAGATGAAGTTGTACATCACATAAACCTGGATAGCGAAAGGGGGAAATCCTAAAAAGCCAAGAACAGGCATTTCAAACCCTTTCGTCTTATCGAAAAAGGGGACCGTATAGACCCATTTTGAAAGGGCCCAATAATTCCAAAACTCCCAGAGAAGGCCACAGATCAGTCCGGCAATAAGAAGATGATAAATTTTTTGGGGTTTCCCTTCTTCAATATCCCTTAAAAGAGATTTTCCTCCAACACGGTAAATAAAAGGTTCTAAAAGAAAGATGAATCCCCCCCAGATTAAAGAAAAAAAGTATTGAGGGAGGAGGAGGGAGGAGATGAGGCAAAGCATTCCTATCAAGATCATGATGGAATGCCCTTTGTGGGTGATGACCCTTTTCTTCATTTTCGAGTTCTTGAAAAGGCCTACTGTCTCAAGAAGTTCGGTTGTCTCAAAAATTCCCGGAAGAACTGTCCCAAAAGCAATGGCATAACCCAACCACCTCTCCCAAATGGAGCTCGGGAGGTTGATATAATACCAGTTCTCAAGAGAGAGGTTAGCTGCCTCAAAGACCAGCCAGATGAAGACAGACCAGGGGATCATCAGAAAGAATTCTTTTCTTCGATTGACGAATAAGGAATTACCTTTCGAGGTATAGATGATCGCATCAACGGTGAGAATATAGGACCACCAGGCAAAGCAATAAAACCAGCTATAGAATGGTTCGACTTTTTTAAAAAGGAATACCTCGGATAAAAGGAGGGCGAGGATCCCAATCATCCCATGAATGGGAAAAGTTTTTTTCATCGAAACCTAATGTATCATATTACACTACCTCAGACAATTGAAAACCTCATCCACCCAAATAAAGGCGTTTTACTTCTTCGTTATTCAATAATCCCTCTCCTGTATCCTCTAAACGGTTCTTTCCTAATTCTAAAACATAAGCGCGGTGTGCTAATCGGAGGACTTTTCTCGCGTTTTGCTCGACAATGATAAACGTCACCCCTTCACGATTGATGGTAGTGATTTCTTCGTAGATTTCCTCAATGATTTTGGGAGCCAGGCCAAGAGAGGGTTCATCCAAAAGCATCAATTTCGGTTGAACCATCATCCCCATGGCGAAGGCAAGCAATTGCCTTTCCCCCCCGGAAAGAGAACCCGCTTTGATCTGTCTTCGATTTTCCAAGATAGGATATCTCTGGAAAATGCTTGCCATTGCCTGTTCAATTGTTTTGGCGTGGCGGATGGGTGATCCTCCCATCTCCAGATTTTCTTTAACGGTGAGGGAAGGGAAAATATTTCTTCCCTGGGGGATATAAGAGATACCCATCCCTGCCATCTCTTCGGGTTCCGCCTGGGTGATGTCTTTTCCAAAAAAAAGGATAGAACCTCGTCTTGGCTGGATCAGGCCAAAGAGGGTTTTAAGAAGGGTAGACTTTCCCGAACCATTTGGCCCAATAATGCAAACGATTTCATCCTTCTCCACATGGATGGAAACGCCATGGAGCACTTCGATCTTACCATAACCGGAATAAATATTTTGAACGTCTAAAATGGATCTCATAGACAAAGTTCAGGGTTCGGAGTTTTGAGTTCGTAGCCATTCACTTCGATGTTTAGGTTTAAAACTAAAGACTCCGACCTAATCACTCCGCACTTCATACTCCCAAATAGGCTTCGATCACCCTTGGGTCATTTTGAATGGCTTCTGGTTTCCCCTCAGCAATCTTTTGGCCATTATCCAAGACGAAGACCCAGTCACAGAGCTCGATGACGACGTCCATATTATGTTCGATGATAAAAAATACTTTGCCAGCGTCTCTCATCTTTAAGATCAATTCCATCATCTTCCGAATCAGGGATGGGTTGATGCCTGCGGTTGGCTCATCGAGAAGAATCATCTGAGGCTCAGCCATCAAAATCCTCACCAACTCTAAAAGTTTTTGTTGGCCGTAGGAGAGATTTGCCGCAAATTGATTCTTTAAATGAGATAAACCAACGATTTCAATCAGGGTGAGCGCCTTCTTCAAATTTTTCCTCTCCTCTTCGCGAATTCTTTTCCCCTTTAGCCAGAGAGAAACCAGTTTTTCCCCTATCTGGCGGGGAGGAGCAAGAAGCATATTCTCAAGGACGGTCATCTTTGGGAAAATCCGAGCTAATTGAAATGTCCTGACGATTCCAAACTCAGCGATTTGATGAGGAAGAAAACCGTCAATTCTTTTTCCTTTGAAAAAGATTTCCCCATGGTCAAGCGGGAGGAAACCCGTCATGAGGTTGAAGAGGGTCGTCTTCCCCGAACCATTGGGGCCAATCAGACCTGTGATTCGATAACTTTTGATTTCAAGGCTACAGTCGGAGACCGCCCGAATTCCCCCAAAGGACTTATTGACCTGTTTCAATTCCAACATTTTTCGTCTTTCCTTTTTCCCGAAGGATTCCCTCGGGTCGAAAGATCATCAAGAGGATAAGAAGTGTGCCGAAGATCATCTGTTGAAGAGGAGCGAGGTAACGGGTATACTCCGCAGGGAGCCTTAGGAACCGGAGGGATTCCTGAAAGAAGATGAGGAGGATGGCACCCAAGACCGGTCCCCATTCTGTTCCCTTTCCTCCAAGAACGACAATTAGCAAAACAAGGATGGTCTCTGAGAGGGTAAAGTCACTGGGGCTGATAAAAGTGGTATAGTGTCCCCAAAGCGCTCCTGCCAAACCAGCTAAAATGGATCCGGTGACAAAAGATTTGACCCTAAAGCGGAACACATTTTTACCCAATGCTTCCGTAGCGATCTCATCTTCACGGATGGCACGGAGGACACGACCAAAGGGGCTTCTGATGACCATTCTCAGAATGAAAAAGCTGAGGATGGAAAAAACCAAGGCAAGTATAAAATATTGGGGAAGCGTGGTAAACCGATAAGAAAACAGAGTGGGCTTCGAAATTCCCGGTAGGCCCATGGGGCCTTTGGTCAACCAGACTTCATTCTGGAAAATTATCCGAATGATTTCACCAAAACCTAACGTGGCGATCCCGAAATAATCCCCTCGTAACCTGAGGCTGGGGAGACTAAGAAGAAACCCACCCCCTCCTGCTATGGCGAGGGAAATGAGGAGGGCCAACTCGAACGGGACGTGATGAAGGGTGAAAAGAGCGGAAGCATAAGCGCCCATTCCGAAAAAGGCGACATGGCCAAAGTTAAAGAGCCCTGTGTATCCCAGTTCAAGATTAAGGCTCAGGGCAAAAATGATGTAAATGAGAATCATGATACAGAGATGAAGGAAAAGATCCATCCGAAAGTCCTAACTAAATATATTTGAAATCCTATTTCAAATCCGAATATTGAAACAAATCTTAAATTAATCTTTTTAAATTTAAAATGCTTCTACTTTGGTCATTTGGATTTGGAACGTTGGTGCTCGTTTCGGATTTCGTGCTTCGAATTTACTGAGACATAGTTCAATATGTTTATCCTGTCAACTTGGGAGAAAAATCTCAGATTTCGCGTGTAAGAATCTATGAACCATGACCATGAACTACTCCTTGCTTCCCAAGAGAACCATTGGACGAAGGAGAAGCATCAATATCATGATTCCGAAGGCAATGGCATCTTTGTAACCAGGGGAGATTACTAACACCCCAAGATTTTCTACTAAACCGATCACCATTCCTCCCAAGAGGGCCCCCCAAAGATTTCCGACCCCTCCCAGGAGGGTAGCTGCAAACGCCTTCACCAAGTTGATTAGGCCCATGCCTGGTTGGAGATTGGTATCCAGAGCCAACAGGATTCCGCCTAAACCCGCCAAAATGGAGGCGATCACCCAAGTGAATCGAATAGTT
Organism: Syntrophaceae bacterium; assembly: GCA_013388645.1. Taxonomy (GTDB): domain Bacteria; phylum Desulfobacterota; class BSN033; order BSN033; family UBA1163; genus UBA1163. The sequence goes on from JACAEV010000240.1 coordinate 4,751, forward strand.
TTTTTTGAATTGATACCTACCACCCGGGATAATTCCAGACTGTCAGAGACGGCTCGCATCGATTTTCCCAACCTTGATTTGTAAAAAAGGAGATAGAGGAGGGCAACACAGACAACCGAGACAATGATGATGGCCACTTGATTCGAAGTGATGCTGACGCCCCAAAATCTCATTCCTCTTCTGATTTCAAATCCATAGGTCCTGATCTCCGCCCCCCAGAAGAACTGGGCTCCATTTCGCAGGAGAAAAGAAAGCCCAAGCGAAGCGATGAGAAGGGTGAGCCGATTTGCCTGCCGAAGAGGCCTAAAGATAAAATGGTCTGTCCCCAAACCCAAAATGGTAGTGAAGAGAAGGGCAGGGATGAAGGCTAAAAAAAGGGGAAGCCCGATCGGTTTTTCCATTAAAAGATAGAGGAAATAAGCCCCCCACATGATCAATTCGCCATGGGCAAAGTTGACAAAGTTGAGGACCCCATAGATCAGCGTCAGGCCCATGGCAAAGAGGGCATAGATACACCCGGCCAGAATACCATTGAGAATGGATTGAAGAAGATATTCCATTGATCTTAAAAAAAATTAGGTTCTGATGGTTATCACCCCATCAGAACCTATCTCTCAATCATTCAAACCCTTCTATCTCTATTTTTTATAATCGACAATCTGTCCATCCTTGATGGTCCAGACCCCATATTCAGCCCCAACCCCTCGATCTTGGTCAAAGGTTTTATCTCCGGTGACGCCACGATACCCCTTCGCTACTTCAAAAAGAGACTTACGAATTCCATCCGAAGTGTATCCCCCCTTTTCAATGGCCTTGGCGGTGATATAAACCATATCATAATTGTATTCTCCAAAAATAGGAATTTTATCCTCCCCATATTTCTTCTTCCATGCCGCCTTGAAAGCCTTATATTCTTTTGTCTCCTGAGAGACCACAGGATAGGTTCCAATGATTCCCTCTACTGCTTTCCCGGCAAGCTCAATCAGTTTGGGTCCCTTTGCGGCTGAGCCCGCAATCCATTGGGTTTTAATTCCCATCTCATAGCTCTGTTTGAACATGACGGCACCTTCATTGAGGTAGGTCAGATTGACCACCGCCTTTGGATTGCCTTTGGTGGCTCGAATCAACTCCGTGCGATAGTCTGTTTTTTTCTCATCGTAGGGGATCTCATCCGTGATTTTGCCACCCGCCTTTTTAAAGTTTTCGACAAGTACATTCTTGAGACCGAGCCCCCAATCATTATTCACATACATCACAGGGACTTCTTTATAACCTAAGGAGATACACAGGTCCGAAACTCCTTTTCCTTGAAGGACATCAGATGGGAAAACCCTGAAGATATATTCTCCCGCTTGGGTCAGAGCTGGGGCCGCTCCTTCCGCAGAGATCATGACGACTTTGCTTTCCTGAGCGACGGGTGCTGCTGCCATGAAATTAGAACTGGCTGCAGGGCCAAAGATCACAGGGACTTTATCCACGGTAATCAATTTTCGGACCGCTGTCACGCAGTCTTTGGGGGTGCTTTTATTATCTTCATAAACGATTTCGATCTTTTTGCCTTTAATGCCTCCGGCTGCATTGATCTCTTCCACAGCGAGGTCAACCGCTTTTTTAAAGCCTTCTCCGTAAACCGCAATACTTCCAGAAAGGGCAAAGGCTGCGCCTATTCTATAAGTGTCTTGGGCGTTAACGAAAGAAATAGAGAGGGCGATGATGCTCAAGCTGATGAGCATGATGTGGATGGTTTTTTTCATTGCCTCAAACCTCCTTCAACGTGGAATAGAGATATTTTTATAAGATGAAAGGGGTCGTGTCAATAGAGAATTTTAAATCATTTGACGATCAAAAAATCTTCGACTCTTTTCAGATAGTTGAAGCCTTTTTGAATAAGTCTCCAAGTTTCCTATCACCTTTTTCGTTTAGGATAGTGAAAGTGGGACGACTTCTAATCCTCTCCCACGAAGATATTCCTTCACCTCTTTTATTTTTACGATTCGATAGTGAAAGACGGAGGCCGCCAATAAGATTTCGGCGCCACCTTGAACGACCCCTTCGTAAAAATGTTCCAGTTTTCCGGCTCCCCCTGAGGCCACCACGGGAAGATCGACGGCCTCTGAGATCGCTCTCGTAAATTGCAGATCGTAACCTCTTTGAGTTCCATCTCCGTCCATGCTGGTGGGCAGGATGACTCCAGCACCCAATTCCTGGCATTGCTTGGCCCAAGCGACAGCATCCTCTCCCACTGGCTTCCTTCCCCCTGAAATCACCAACTCAAATTCAGAAGGCATTTGTTTATTTCTCCGGGCATCAATGGCTACCGTTATCTTTTCTTTGCCGAACTCCTTCGATGCTTGTTTTATTAAATTTGGATTCCGGATGGCTGCACTATTCATCGATATTTTATTTGCACCCGCTTTTAAAACTAATTCAATATCCTCCAGGGTGGAAATTCCACCTCCCACCGTGAGGGGGATTTTGATGACGGATGAAACATTCTTCACCCATTCCAACCTCGTCTTTCTGTTTTCTATGGTTGCAGCGATGTCCAGCATCGCCAGTTCATCGGCTCCCTCCTCTTCATAAAATGCTGCATGGGTGACTGGGTCACCGGCATCTTTCAAATCAATAAAGTGCACTCCTTTGACAACGCGACCTTCTTTCATATCAAGGCATGGCATAATTTTGATGATGGGCATTGATTTTCCTCCCTTTACGAAGTTAGATCATTCTATTGCCGAAATAGGGTGAAGTCAATGAGGAAATCACCTGGGTCCCTGCGGATGACATTCGAAGGCTGGCGCGCCTTTTTGCGAAAGACCAAGGGAGCAGGAATTTATCAGGTGACGTGCACTCAAGATCAAACTGCGAATGGGACACAGAACAGTCGTGTGTTTTCAATTCTTCAGACTATTACGGGAAATATCAATGTCCCCAGAGGTTGGGTGATCAGCCCTCGCCGTTCTCCCGAGCACTTTAAAAAATATCCATTGATTCTCTCAACCAGCTATCGAAATTTATACTACACCCATGGGCTATTTATTTAGGAGAATTAAGGCAACCTCTAAAAATGTCATTCCTGCGGAAGCAGGAATCCATAAGCTTTTGAAATTACTGGACTCCCGCTGGAGTTTACCCCGTACCTGATACGGGGCGGGAGTGACGAATTAG
>JACAEV010000211.1 GCA_013388645.1 Syntrophaceae bacterium
AATATCAAAATTCAAAAAGTTGAGATTTTCAAAAACGCTCTGGAATGCCCATAAATAGGAGCTCAAATGATGGTGCTAAAAATATTGTGACATCTACGCGCACAATATTATTGCTAAGGAACTAATGAACCCAATTAGTTTTATTTTTACTCTTTTTCAAAACCTTAAAACTTAAGTTTAGGCGCCTAATATTCGTACTGCAATCAATATGTCAAAAGGACATCTCTGCCTATTGTGGACTTAGAGGGTTTGAAGATAATTCTCTGGAACGTCCTCAAAACCTGTCCATTTGAACCAGTTAGATATTCCTAAAAATCGTGCCCAATAATTTATCATCTGCAGGTCACCCTCATAGTCGTTAATAATGTAGTTTTTCTCCGTATACTCAGCTAATTCTTTGCCTTTTCGGACGTAAGGAGTCTGATTATAGGTGGTAAGAAAATTATTTTTTATGTGAAATCCAATGATCCTAAAAAAAGCATAGTTCATGATGTTAGATGCATTGATAATCTTTGAGGGTGTGATCTCCTTTACCTCATCCTTCAAACCAGCGATGGCTTCCTGATGCTGTTTTTGGAGTGATCGAAGCTGATAGGGCCTTAACTCTGGATATTCATCATATAACCATTTTTCTATCATTATGTCGGGTGGAAAGTTCGTAACTTGTCTTACAATCCCATCAAACCAGAGGTTAATTATTTGAGCGAGTCTTTCCAATGGAAGAGTTTTAGATAACCTCATTATTTCATCTTGAATTTCGTTTAATGCAATACCTTTAATTTCCTGGTTGGCCATCGGAATCAAGCGTTTTTCTTCTGGAACAGCGAACATTCGTAGGATATGACCGCATTCATGAGCGATGAGATGATTCACAAGTTCATTATGCTCTCTCTTATGAAAAACCAGATGGGCAGGCATACTCTTACGAGCCATTTTAATAGCAGCATATGTAATAAGATCATTCTTTTCTATGAATTCAACTTTCTTGTTAGTGGTTTCTTCTACTTTTCCTAAAATATCATGAACAGACTTAATCAGTTCCAATCCCATTCCCCATCCCTCTCGTCAGCTAATCGTAAGGCAGTCTTGTATTCATCCCATAAATCAATTCCTATATCCCTCTCAGGTGCAATAAGCCTAAATCCAACATACATATAGCATACCATTTGAAGACCAGTAAATGTTCCTGGTATGGAAATGATTTGATACTTTTTTTGTGGATTATTTATGTCAAATCCACTCCGTCCCTTCAAGGCAATCTCAAATGAGATCTCTTGAATTTCTTTCATAGATTTTTTCTTGAAAAAATTTATAGCACCTAAACAATAAAACACTGCATCTGCCCTGAACCCTTTTGATTTGAAATGCTTTACAGCAATATCTCTCAATCCGTCTTTCGAAAGTTCTTGAATTTGCGGAGGAGCATTCATTTCTAACGTTTTCCTAAACCACATGTCCGCATTCTCTAAATCTCCGAGTTCCTTATATGTGACTCCTAATCCATAAACTGTATATGGGTCGTCTGGGTTTAAGTCGTAAGATTTCTTGAGGAAATAAAGTGCTTTCGCATTATCTCCTAATTTACCCCATATCCCGCCTAGATTTTTAAGTGCAAAAGGATTATCGGGGTTAATCTCAAGAGCTTTAAGAAGAAATTCTTTTGCCTTTGTCAGGTTGTTTTCCTTAACATAAGCGAAACTGAGGGCAACGTAGGCATTTGAATGTTTTGGAGCCAGTTCAATACATTTATTTAACATTTCAATGGCTTGTTGGGTTTTGTTCAATTCCGTATAGCACATACCAAGATTGTAAAGGATGTTAATATCTTCTGAATTGTTTTTGAGCAGTTCTTCCAGAATATCTTTTGCTTCTCGGAATTGTTTTTTTTCGAGGGATTTTAGAGCACTATCGAATGTAATCATGGATTTTTCCTTTTTTCCCATTATCTTCAAATCTTTGAACAACCGATTTGTCAAGGCAGGTGATTCCCCAAACCATACGACCCCTAGCATTGGACATTCGATCTAGCGAAGATGGGTACTCCAACTTTTATCTGGGTAAAATTGTATTCATTGTAAGACGACATGTCAATGGGGATTAAGGGGTTTGATAATCTGTTAAATCAACTAACCTTGTAACTTGTATCCCACCTTACTACTAATGAAGGAGCATATGATGCTGGGTGGTCACGGGAAGGATCAAAGCTGGATATTCGCTCCCCTGGGATTTGTGCACAGAGATGGCGAAAGCCAGGGCAACCTCATCCAAAAAGGTATTCTAATAAAAATCTTTCAATTTCTCATTATCAATTGGGTTGAACCGCTCTTGCTCGGGTATCCCGTCCAATAACTCCCTGAGAACTGGCAGCATATAAATATTCTCATGATCAAAATGTTTTAAGGCCATTCCTAAAGCTTTAATTTTATCTCTGATTGCGGCTTTGGAATTGATGATCAGAACATACGCCCCTTTTAACAGGCACAAACCTCCAATTACTTTGACTGAATCTTCATCCTGCTTTATGGCTTCATAACGGATATTTACACCGAATCCTTTTATCAATCCCTCAAGCTGTTCAATCATGGTATTCTCATCCATGATGGAGTTTCCTTAAAGAATTAATTTGCCATCGGATAGGTTCAATTTTAATCTGAGTGTAATGAATTATGAAAAGGGTGTCAAATGAGAATTAGGAAGGACAGTTAAATGACATCCATAAAATAAAAATTTGACAATCCAGCCATTAAATCTTACAAATCAGCCTTTAGTAAAAAAGAGGAAATCAAATCCAAAAGGAGGGAATATGGCTACACCAAAGAAACCCATTACAAAGAACCAGATAGTTGCTCACTTTGCTGAGAAGTTTGAACTCTCTAAAAAGACTGCTTCTTCAATCATTGATGAGATGGCGATGTTAGCAGTCGCCGAAACCAAGAAGATTGGAGCCTTCACCTTCCCCGGCATTGGTAAACTTGTCCTTGTTAAACGCAAAGCTCGTCTGGGGAGAAATCCGGCTACGGGTGAACAAATCAAGATTCCCGCCAAGACTGTGGTAAAGATGCGTGTCGCTAAGGCTTGCAAGGAAGCAATCGTTCCCAAGAAGAAGTAATAAAGGTAGGTAGAGTGGGAGATGAAGGAGAGAGAAGACAATCCCTGATACATTTTAACCTTGGCAAACAGGAGTATTTTAAAAAGAGTTATTAACATTTTTCTGCTTACCCTCCCTCTTGAACCGCTCTTGCTCAAAAGGAAACAAATAACCGCCATAGGGGGAGCTAATCAACTGGTCGCGTGGTAGTTTATCTTCCAGTATCATTCTTGTGTGCCCCTTAGCGATTCGTTCTAACTTTAGCCTCATTCTATCCCACAAAAGCACGCTTTGGGATAGTAGTATTAGGAAATGAAGGGGTGTCGGTTTCTGTCATGAAGAGTGCGGATATCGTGGTAGAGAATATTCATAATGCTTTGGATCTCTTTTTGAAACCTAAGAGATTAATCGCCACATTGAGAGAGTGAAAAAGACCCTTCTTTACCATTAAACATAACTCTCAGACCGGCAATAAATGAGCCTTCCGAACAACCCCTATTAACGAAGCCTATTTAGTAGTTTTTTCCTCGAGGAGTTTTCTCACGTCACGGCGACTGAGCTTTCGGAGCGCCACCATTACTGCTTTCTTTTCATCCTTTGGCTCAAACTTACCCTTCTCCCACAGATGCGCTGCCCCAACCGTAACCCCCGCAAGAATCGCCAGTTCCCTCTGACTGATCCCCAAGTTTTTACGAAGGCTTCGGATCAGGGCTGGAGAGAAACGGGATTTTTTAACCTCTTCCGGAGTAGCCTCCAATGGTATCTTTTTCTTTTTCAACTCTTTTTCCTGTTGGGCTACAAATCGTTCGAGAGCCGTGACTGTTTTACGAAGTTGGGAGACCGTGCTCTTCAATAACCGGACATCCCGACCCAATGGAACTGAGGTTTTACGCATCTCTCTTTTTGCCAAACGTACAATTTCAGATTTGATAGTCACTTCCAACTTGCCCATGCTTTCCTCCTATCGTTTAAATTTGTGTTTATTTACTTTAGGATTTAATAAAGGACGGCTCTAATTTCGATTGAAATTTACTAAATTATGAACAGGGTGTCAATTGAGAATTGGAAGGGCGGCTGGTTATTCAAATTCTGTAGCTACCTACATGATCACTTTTGGGGATGGAGATGCATCTCGTGCGGAGAAATCTTAGATGAAGTGATTCTGAAGAATCGCCAATCTGGAGTAGGTAGGCAGAATGGGGGATGAAGGTAGCAACTTAATTTGAGCGCCGCCCGGATAGGAAGCGATTCAAGTGGATTCCGATTGCAATTATTTTGCAATCATAAATTACTTGACAGAGTCCATGTTCTCGACCCATCTCATTCACTTTTCTATCTTCTCGCAACGAATTAACCTCAAAGGTTTGTGTGAAATTTGTGTAAGTGGATTTTCAGACTGTTCTTTTAGGGCCAGAAAGTTCTTGAATATTGAACACTTGGCTGTAAAGGGACAACAAGGTTCAAATCCCTGCACCGCCACCAATCACCTTCAGCAATTTCAATAGTTTACAGATTCCAACCCCCCAAATACCGTCTCCAGACTGTCACCCAAATAACCCGTTAAGCAGTCCCTTCCCAATCCCCATTGACACCTTGTCTGATTCTTACTACAATCCAATCGAAAATAAAGCCAAACTTTTTTGACCCCTTAAAAATTAGGTGGGTATGAAACCCGAAGAAAAAGCCAGGCAGCAGATAGACTTACTCCTTGAACAGGCAGGCTGGAAGGTTCAGGATTACCGTGAACTAAATCTCGGTGCCTCGCTGGGTGTTGCTGTCCGTGAGTTCCCTCTTAAATCTGGTTCTGCCGACTATCTACTTTTTGCGGATAGGAAGGCTGTTGGAGTTGTTGAGGCAAAGCCCCAGGGAACTACATTAAGCGGGGTAGCCGAGCAAACCATAAAATACATCACAAAAATTGAAGAAAGCCTTCCCCAAATCACCACGATTCCCCCCTTCGCTTATGAGACCACGGGCACAGAGACCTTTTTCAGAGATTTAAGAGACCCCGATCCCCGAAGCCGAAGGGTCTTTGCCTTTCACCAGCCCAAGGCACTTCTGGACTGGCTTTCAGAAGAAGATACTTTGAGAGGGAGGCTCAAGAAGATACCGCCCTTGATAAAAAAGGGATTGAGGGACTGCCAAATCGAAGCCAT
>JACAEV010000053.1 GCA_013388645.1 Syntrophaceae bacterium
AAAAGTGATCGACGGTCAGGAAAAATCGGCGTCAACTGACCCCGCTGTTTCTGGTCATTAATCCCACTTCGGCAAAGAGAGACACCGTCATCCATAGCCAGACTATGGCGTCGGGCGTTGGAAGAGGGTTTTATGATAATGTTTGGAAAATCTCCTTCCGGACCCATCACTGAAGCATTATGAAAGACCTATAAAGAGATTTCTTAAAAAGTCCGGAAATCTCTGATGACACGATTATGAAACGATTACATCAATTAAAAATATATTGAAAACTAAAGGGAAATCTGTGAAACCAATTTTTTAGATCTGCGTAATCAGAGAGCGAAAAATAGTTTTCCAGAGCTCTCCTAAAATTACCTTGACAATATCATCAATTATTGATATGTCAAATTTACTTTTTACAAAAAAGCTTGCCTACAAAAAACCATGAAGCGAAAGGAGGTGACCATAGAATAAAAGTTTTGTTTTTAAATTTTTGAAAATAGAAGGAGGAAACTATGAAGGAGTTCAAAGTTTTTCTTAGAGAAGATGAGATTCCAAAGCAATGGTACAATATTCAAGCAGACCTACCAACCCCCCTCCAACCACCTCTTCACCCCGGCACAGGACAACCAATCGGTCCGCAGGACCTTGCCCCTGTTTTCCCCATGAACCTCATCGAACAGGAGGTCAGCACACAGCGATGGGTCGATATCCCTCAAGAGGTGATGGATAAACTCCTCATCTGGAGACCAACCCCTCTTCACCGTGCATTTGCCTTGGAAAAGGCCTTGGGAACGCCCGCTCGAATTTATTACAAAAATGAAGGAGTAAGCCCTCCGGGAAGCCATAAACCCAATACAGCCATTGCCCAAGCCTATTATAATAAGGCTTTTGGAATTAAACGAATCACCACTGAAACTGGTGCTGGTCAATGGGGAAGCGCTCTCAGCTTCGCGTGCTGTCTCTATGGTTTAGAATGTAAGGTTTATATGGTCAGAATTAGTTATGACCAGAAACCTTATCGTCGTATGATGATGAATACTTGGGGAGCCAACTGTGTTCCCAGTCCGAGCAAAGACACCAATGCAGGAAGAAAAATTTTGGAACAGACCCCAGATTCTCCTGGTAGCCTCGGGATTGCCATCAGTGAAGCCATTGAAGACGCGGTCACTTCCAAAGATACCCGGTACTCCCTCGGGAGCGTCTTGAACCATGTGATGATGCATCAAACGATTATCGGGCTTGAGGCGAAGAAACAGCTTGAGAAATTTGGAGAGAAAAAAGTGGATGTGGTGTGTGGGTGCGCAGGGGGTGGAAGTAACTTCGCTGGGCTTTCTTTTCCATTTGTTTTAGACAAAATTAATGGCGCCAATATCACCATCATCCCATCAGAACCAACTTCCTGTCCAACAATGACCCGAGCACCATTTGTGTATGATTTTGGTGATACGGCTGCAACCACCCCGCTCCTCCCCATGTACAGTCTCGGGCACACCTTCATTCCAGCCCCTATCCATGCTGGAGGCTTGAGGTATCATGGCATCGCTCCCCTTCTGAGCCAGTTAATTATTGAAGGATTGATTGAGCCTCGGGCTTATAATCAGCTGGAGGCTTACGCCGCTGCTGTCCAATGGGCAAGGACCGAAGGCCAGATCCCTGCCCCAGAAACCAGCCATGCGATTTGTACAGTGATTGAGGAAGCTAAAAAGGCTAAAGAAGAAGGAAAAGAGAAAGTCATTCTGATCAATTGGAGCGGCCATGGTCTTATGGATCTTGGTGGTTACGATGCCTATTTCAGTGGAAGACTTGTCGACTACGTATTGCCGGAAGATGAGATGAAAAAATCGCTCAAATCTATTGAAGGATTGCCGAAACCACCCCAAATGAAAAAGGGTAAACCAATCTAATAGAATTAGAATCCTACGGGCCTAATCGGTCCGTAGGATTTTTTTCTTTGGTTGCTTGTACCAAATTACTCAAAGTCTCTCCGAAACCGCTATGATTGAAGATTATGATGAATTAATCATTCGCTGCCCCCAATTAGGCGGCGAGGTCCCATTTAAATATTGTCGAACCATGAATGAAGACTTGCCCTGCCGCAGAATCCTGGTCTGCTGGGAATTCAGAATAGAGATATCAAAATTCCTTGGCGAACATTATTCAATCGATGAAATCCAACGTGCCTTGGCCCTTCCTACCAAGACAAGAATCGATACCATTCTCGAACTTATTGAAAAAGCAAAAAAGGTAAAAGAAGAAGGAGAATAACAAGATGCTAATCTCTGAACGGTTAAGAAACATTAAACCATCCGGAGTGAGGCGAATCTTTGACCTCGCTCGCCAAATGAAAGATCCCATCAATCTGAGCATTGGAGAACCCGATTTCGATATCCCAGAACCTCTCAAAGAAGAAGGCATAGATTGGATCCGTAAAGGGTTTAATAAATACACTCCTACCCAAGGTATTCCTGAGTTGAGGGAGAAAATTGCCAATCACCTCAGAAAAAAGGGGGTCCATTTTGAAGAGGTCATGGTCACAGCAGGTGTGACCGGTGGTCTTCTGCTGGCCAGCCTCGCCCTCATCAACCCAGGAGATGAAGTTGTCATCCCGGATCCATTTTTTGTGATGTATGAATATCAGGTTCTTCTGATGGGAGGAGTTCCCGTCTTCGTCGATACTTATCCTGATTTTCGATTGAGGGAAGTGGAACTTACAAAAAAATTAACCAAGAAAACGAAATTGATCATCATTAATAGCCCAAATAATCCTACAGGAGCCATTTATCCAAAGGAAGATCTGATGATGGTTGTCAGGATTGCCAAGGAAAGAAATCTATTAATTCTTTCCGATGACATTTACGACAATTTTGTTTTTGATGCTCCGGCCTGTCCCTGTATTGGGCAACTTTATGAGAACACTTTAACCTTTGGTGGATTTTCAAAGGGCTGGGGGATGACTGGATGGAGACTGGGTTATGCAGCCGGCCCCAAAGAGATTCTCCAACAGATGATCACCCTTCAACAATATACCTTCTCCAGCGTGAATTCCTTTGCCCAGAAGGCAGCCGTCAAGGCGCTCGACTATCCAGTAGAGGACATGATCCAGGGATACAAAAGAAAGAGAGACCTCATCTACGAAGGATTAAAAGAAAAGTTTAATGTTCAAAAACCACAAGGAGCTTTCTATATCTTTCCAGAAGTCCCAGGGGGGGACGGAGAAGCTTTTGTAGAAAAAGCTATCCAGAATAATCTTTTTATCGTCCCCGGAAGTGTCTTTTCTAAGAGAAACACAAACGTCCGAATTTCTTTTGCCGCATCCGAGGAAACTTTATTTAAGGGAATTGAGGTGTTGAATCGGATCAGTTAAAATTTAAAAGGAGATGTCAATTTAGAGATTTGAAGTAAATCTTTTAAAATCCCTCCCCACCTCCCATTGCCAAAGGGAGGAGAAATGTTTCCCCCCTTTTGATGAAGGGGGATAAAAGGGGGATTAGATAATGTTGAATGGAAGGGGAGAAGAAATGATTGTCGATCTGCAGGCAGTTTGCGAGATCATTGAAAAACATGGCTATCAAAAGGCTTCCTTAATTGGTATTCTTCAGGATATTCAGGCTAAAATGAACTACCTCCCTCGGAAAGCATTGGTTCAGGTGGCTAAAAGCCTCGACATTCCCCTCACCCATATCTATGAGGTGGCTACTTTCTATAAAGCCTTTAGTTTAGAACCCAAAGGAAGACATACCATTCAGGTCTGCCTAGGCACAGCGTGCCATGTGCGAGGAGGCGCCAGGGTTTTGAACTATCTTGAAAATCGGCTAGATGTCAAATCTGGAGAAACCACCCAAAACCTCTCCTTTACCTTGGAGAACGTTAATTGTCTGGGAGCTTGTGCCTTAGGGCCTATGATGGTCATTGACAAAAAATATTACGGGAAAATCAATCCTAAAAAGATCGAATCCATTTTAGAAAAATATCAATAAGTGGTGGAAAGATGGGTCCTCCTTTTAAGACTATTTCTGACCTTCGTAAATTTCGTCAAATCTTAAAAAAATCAAGAGATGGAAATAAACCCTGCATTACGATTTGTGCCGGAACAGGGTGCCAGGCTACGGGCGCATCAGAAGTGGTGGAAGGATTCAGACAGCAGATCAAGGACCTTCATCTTGAGGAAAAAATTGAGGTCCGAGCCAGCGGATGCCATGGCTTTTGTGAACGGGGTCCCTTGGTGGTCATCCGGCCCCAAATGATTTGTTATATGAATGTAGAAACGAAAGATGTCTCTCAAATTATTAACGAAACTGCTCTCGAAGGAAAGATCATCGATCGTCTACTCTATCAAGATCCCCTGACCCAAGAGAAGATTGTCCAAGAACAGGACATCCCATTTTATAAATTCCAGCAGAGGGTTGTCTTTGGCAGTAATGGAGAAATTGATCCCACTCGGATTGATGACTATATTGCAATCGGTGGGTATCAAGGATTAGAAAAAGTCCTTTCCGAGATGACCCCTGAAAAAATAATAGAGGTGATCAAAAAATCTGGTCTGAGAGGAAGAGGGGGCGGAGGGTTTCCGACGGGGGTGAAATGGGAGTCATGCCGAAATGCGAAGGGGAAAGAAAAATTCGTTATTTGTAATGCAGATGAAGGAGACCCTGGCGCCTATATGGATCGGTCTTTATTAGAGGGAAACCCTCACCGCATCATCGAAGGAATCCTCATTGGCGCCTATGCGATTGGCTCCGAAGAGGGATATGTGTACGTCCGGAACGAGTATCCACTTGCTGTCTCGAATCTCACTCGTGCCATCGATCAGGCAAAAGAATACGGCCTTCTCGGGAGGAATATCCTAGGATCCCAATTGAACTTCACCCTCAAAATCAATCGTGGGGGAGGAGCTTTTGTGTGCGGTGAATCAACCGCTTTAATGGCCTCTCTGGAGGGAAGGGTTGGAGAACCTCGAGCGAAATACATTCATACTGTTGAACACGGACTCTGGGATCAACCCAGCAACCTGAATAATGTGGAGACATGGGCCAATATCCCCATCATCATCAACAAAGGGGTGGATTGGTATACTTCCATCGGAACGCAGGGATCAAAGGGAACGAAGATTTTTTCTCTGGTCGGGAAGATCAATAATACAGGCCTCGTTGAAGTCCCAATGGGAATTACGCTGCGTCAGATCGTTTATGATATCGGTGGTGGAATTCCAGGGGGTAAACGTTTTAAGGCGATCCAGACCGGGGGGCCTTCCGGGGGTTGCATTCCCGAAAGCCTTCTTGATCTTCCCGTTGATTTTGATCGCCTTCAGGAAGCGGGATCGATGATGGGTTCAGGTGGGATGATCGTGATGGATGAAGACAACTGCATGGTGGATATGGCTCGTTACTTCGTTCAATTCCTACAAGAGGAATCCTGCGGGAAGTGTACACCATGTCGAGAGGGCCTTCAACAGATGGGAGAGGTTCTTAACCGAATCTGTGAAGGAAATGGAAGAGACGAAGATATGGAACTCCTACACGATCTTTCCCAGGTAATGATGGATACTTCTCTTTGCGGTTTAGGATTGACTGCGCCCAACCCGGTTTTATCGACACTCCAGTATTTCAGAGATGAATATGAAGCTCATATCAAAGAGAAAAAATGTCCGGCCAAGTTTTGCAAAGAGCTGATCTCTCTTTCAATCAATCCTGAGAAATGTACCGGTTGTACAGCCTGTGTCAGGGTTTGCCCTGTTGAGGCGATCGCTGGGGAAAAGAAAAAACCCCATCAGTTGGATGGCGATAAATGCGTGAAGTGCAGAGCTTGTTATGAGGCCTGCAAATTTGATGCAATCACGATTCAATAAAATTGGAAGAATGGAATGATGAATTAGGGAAAAATCTGTAAATAAATGTTTTACCCATTATTCCACAATTCCAATATTCCATCTTTCTGAAAGATTTATTCTATGGTTACCCTCACCATTAACAGTAAAAAAGTGAGAGCTAAGGAAAACTCGACGCTCCTGGAGGTGTGTCAGAAACTATCCATTCCCATTCCAACCCTCTGCTATCATCCTGATCTTTCACCTCATGGCTCCTGTAGGCTTTGCACTGTAGAGGTTTCTGAAAATGGAAAAACTCGAATGGTGACAGCCTGTAACTTCCCCGTACGAGAGGGAATCAAAGTGGAAACCCATTCCGATAAGGTTCTCCAGGCACGCCGTATTCTGATCGAGCTTCTTTTGGCTCGGTGTCCTCGGGTACCGTTTCTGCAGGACTTTGCGCGAGAATGGGGTGTTCAAAAAAGCTCCTTTAAGACTGAAAACCCGGAAAATAATTGTATCCTTTGTGGTCTTTGCGTTCGTACTTGCAATGAACTGGTAGGGGCCAATGCTATTGGGTTCTCAAAAAGGGGAACCCATAAAAAGATTGGAACACCTTTTGAGATCGATTCAAGCCGATGTATTGCCTGCGGAGCCTGTGAGTATATTTGCCCGACAGGGGCTGTCAAAATGGAGATGGACCGAATTCGAGAAATCAAACATTCTGACACCGGGATACTTCGTATCTGTCGATATGCACGGCTTGGACTGATTGATTTTATGATCTGCTCCAATGGCTTTGAGTGTTGGCGGTGTGAGGTGGATCAGATGATCGAAGATCGTTTCGGAACCCATCCGGTTTTTGCAATAAAACCAGCTCACAACAAGCAACCATTCCAAGTGAATGGATTTACCTTTTTCCCTGATCTCTTCTACAGTGAGGAACATATCTGGGCCAAACCAATAGAACAGCATATCCGGTTAGGTCTCGACGAAATGATTTCCATTTTCGCCATGGAGGCCGATTCGATTAGCCTTCCTCCCAAAGGGAGCGCTCTGAAAAAAGGACAGGTCCTTGCGGAAATCAGGGCAGCCGGGAAAAAGGCGAAAATCCTTTCCCCTCTTGCAGGAGTTGTTTCAGTGATAAACCACGATGTGGAAGAATCTCCTAATTTGGCCTGGAGGGACCCCTATCGACGGGGATGGTTGGTCATGATTCAGCCCGACCGTCCGGAAGAGCTCTTCAATCTTGATTCAGGTGAAAAAGCTAAAAGTTGGTTTACCAAAGAAGCTTCGAATTTGACCACCTTTCTCATGAAGGGAGTTCCCCAATCTTCTAAGAAGGACCGTTCTCCGAGGGAACCGTTGATTGGGAAGGTCATTCATCAACAGTGGGATAATCTGATAAAAATCCTGTTGCCCCCTAAAAATGAACGAAGAGGTAAATAATGTCCGATAGTGAAAAGAGGGTTGTTCTCGGAAACGAAGCCATCGCACGGGGGGTGGTTGAAAGTGGATGCCAATTTTTTGCGGCCTATCCCGGCACTCCCAGCTCAGAGATCCTTCCCGCCATTGTTCGATTCAAAAAAGAAAATAACCTCGACCTCTACATCGAATGGTCCACCAATGAAAAAGTAGCTTTTGAGAATGCATTGGTCGCTTCATATACAGGGAAACGAGCTGCTGTTGCGATGAAACAAGTGGGTTTAAATGTCGCCACAGATCCCCTGATGAGCGCAGCTTACATTGGTACGATAGGAGGTTTTGTCATCATCAGTTGTGATGATCCAGGTCCCTTCTCCTCCCAGACCGAGCAGGACACTCGTTTTATGGCCATGTTTGCCAAAGTTCCTGTTTTTGATCCTTCGAGTCCAAAAGAAGCTCAGCAAATGTTACCCATTGCTTTTGAACTCTCTGAAAAATACCAGACCCCCGTGATCCTCCGTCCGGTGTTGAGAGTCTCTCATGCCCAACAAACCATCACGTTTAATCCCATTCGCCGCTTGGGAAGGAAAGCTAATTTCCAGCACAACCCCCAGCGATGGAGCGCCACACCCAGGTTCCGTTTTCTCTTACATAAACAACTTAACATGAAGCTCAAAAAAATTGGGGAGGAATTCAATTCCTTGACCTCTTTCAACTTCATTGAGCATGATCGGGATCAGGCAGTGATGGGAATTATCGCCGGTGGAATTGCCTATTCCATGATTCGAGATATCCTTCTTGAATTAGGTCTTCAGAGAGAAATACCTGTCCTCAAAATTGGAACTCCATTCCCCTTTCCCACTGAAATTGTGGATGCATTTATTGAGAAATGTGACCATGTTTTGATTTTGGAAGAAACGGAACCGGTGATCGAGCTTCAAATACGAGATAAATCAAAGATCACGGGGAGATTAGACGGAAGGATCCCCAATGAGGGAGAGATGCTCCCCGAGGTCATCACCCAGGTTATCTCTGATCTGTGTAAAACATATTCCATTCCTGTGGGTGAAGTTCCCTCCACCGTTACTCTTGAAAAGCTGGTGGCTGGCCTTGGGTTACCTATTCGCCGGCCGACCCTTTGCTCCGGATGTCCTCATCGGGCTTCTTTTTATGCGATTAAGAAGGCCTTCCCGAACGGGATCTTTCCCAGTGATATTGGTTGCTATACTTTAGGAATGAATATGGATTC
Organism: Syntrophaceae bacterium; assembly: GCA_013388645.1. Lineage (GTDB taxonomy): Bacteria > Desulfobacterota > BSN033 > BSN033 > UBA1163 > UBA1163. Next base: position 8,463 of record JACAEV010000053.1, read on the forward strand.
CGTGGATACCTGTCACGATATGGGGGCGGCGATTACCTTTGCGAGCGGTCTCTATCAGGTCTATCATCAGGATAATAAAGAGATCCCTATTATCTCGACTATTGGAGATTCGACGTTCTACCACTCCGGGGCCCCAGGGCTTTTGAATGCCGTCTATAACGGTGCACGTTTCATTCTCGTGATTCTCGACAATTCCATCACTGCCATGACAGGAATGCAACCGACTCCAGAATCGGGAATGACCGCCGATGGTCATCCCGGTCAGCCTCTATCGATCGAAGAATTGGTGAAAGGCTGCGGTGTCAAGTATATTCGGGTGGTCAACCCTTATGATATCAAAGGGATGATTCGAGAAGCCCGAAAGGCTTACGAATATACTCAACACCCGGAGGGGGGAATGGCTGTTCTCATTTCCCGATACCCCTGTATCACTTATCAAAAAGAAATTCTCAAGGTCAAACCAATCAAGGTCGACATTCGCCATGTGCCTCCGCCCGAAAAAGACCTTCCCCCTTTGAAAAGTGGAAATATCCCCCTCTCCCTTTTGCCTGTGTATCAAGATAAAATTGCCCCTTGCACCGGAGCCTGTCCAATCCAGGTGGATGCCAGGGGTTACATCGCTCTGATCTCGAAAGGGAAGTTTGACGAAGCCCTTGCCTTGGTTCGTCAAAAAAATCCCTTTCCCGCTATCACCGGAAGAATTTGCGCTCGGCCATGTGAAAAGGTTTGTCGAAGAGGCGATGTCGATCAACCCATTGCCATCGATCTTCTAAAACGATTTGTTGCAGAGAGGAAAAACACCCCTGTCTTCAATGTCACTCCCGGACCTGAAAAAAAAGCAAAGGTGGCCATTGTTGGATCTGGCCCCACGGGATTGATGGCGGCCTATGATTTGAGACGATATGGGTATCCTGTCACCCTTTTTGAAGCCCTTCCCCTTCTTGGTGGAACAATGGCTGTTGGGACAGCTCGTTTCCGATTACCCGAGGATGTTTTAAATCGTGAGATCGATATCATCAAAAAACTCGGAGTAACGTTTAACCTGAACACAAAGATCGGTCATCGGAAATCTCTCGATGATCTTTGGAATCAAGGGTTCAGGGCCATCTTTTTAGCAATCGGAGCTCATAAAGCTAAAAAGTTGAATCTCCCGGAAGAAGATGCGAAAGGAGTCATGGATTCCCTGACCTTTCTTAAAAAAGTTTCTCTGGGGAAAACCCTCCCTCATTTCTCCAGAGTGATCGTATTAGGAGGGGGAGATCGAGCGCTTGATGCGGCACGAACAGCACTGAGACTGGGAGCGAAATCGGTGACCGTTCTCTTTAGCCGTTCTCGAAAAGAAATGCCGGCTGAAGCATTAGAAATTTCCGAAGCTGAGAAAGAGGGCGTCTCCTTTCAGTTTTTCTCCATCCCAACAAAAATTAACGCCTCCCGTGGCAAGGTCAATGGGGTCTCTTTGAGAAAGACTGTTCTGAGTGTTCCCACCAGCCTCGGGAGAACAAAGGTCCTATCGGTACAAGGGCCTGAAAAAACCGTGAAGGCCGACCTTGTCATCACTTCACCTCCTTATGTTCCGGATCTTTCTCCTTTTGGGAATGCCATTCCCCAAACGGCTTGGAATACCATTCATGTCGATCCCGTGACTTTAGGAACCTCGATAGAAGGGCTATTTGCAGGGGGCGATGCAGTGACAGGTCCTAAAAATTTTATAGAGGGCCTTGCAGCGGGAAGAAAGGCCGCGCTCTCAATACATCGTTATTTAAGTGGAGAGGACCTAAGAGCAAATCGGGAAGGAGAGGGAGTCTCCATGGAACTGGTCTCTGTTAACATCGACAAAATAGAAAATCAACTAAGAGTGGCGGAGCCTGTTCTCTCACCTGAATCCCGTTCAAAGAATTTTAAAGAAGTCCGTCTTCTCCCCTCAGAGGAAGCATTGGTGGCAGAGGCCAAAAGATGCCTTCATTGCGGGGCTTGTTATCAATGCGACACATGCATGCTTCAGTGTCCAGAGGGGGCTATTTCCAAGACCGAAGAAGGTTATGTGATCCATTACGAGAAGTGTACCGGCTGCCGCATTTGCGTCCAGGAGTGCCCAACTTCATCCATCGATATGCCAGCCGTGGGAGCTTGTATCGCTTGTGGGTTCTGTCTCAAACGGTTTGAGTGCCCTTCTTTACTTAAAGGAGAAGATGGTCGAGTGAAGATCGATCGGTTGACTTGTGTGGACTGTGGCCTCTGTATCCAAGTGTGCGGTCAGGAAGGAATTTATCAGAAGGCCCTTTAAAGATGAGGAAATGATTATGAATCAGCAATCCGCCATCCGCACTCCCCAATCCGCATTGGAGAGGATGAATATCCAAATGATTATTTCTGGAGTAGGGGGACAGGGGGTTCTCTTGGTGACAAGAATTTTTGCAGCCTTTGCCCTTCGGGAAGGATATCCACTCATTGGTTCAGAAGACCACGGAATGAGTCAACGGGGAGGGTCGGTGATGACCCATCTGAAAATTGGTAATTTCGATAGTCCCCTTGTCAAGAAAGGAAGCGCAGACCTCCTCTTATCCCTTGAAAAGAATGAGGCTTATAAGACTCTTTATTACCTTAAACCCGCTTCGAACGGTCAAGACGGTGGCCTTTGCTTTATCAACGCCCCGAATTCTAACGATATGAATAAAGAAATTAAAAAATATCTTCAGGAAAGAAGAATCGGCGTCTATGTATTTGGTGCTGATCAATTAGCCAGGGAAATGGGGTCCGTTCAATCTGCAAATATTGCTCTTATCGGTTTCGCTGCGGCCCATCATCGATTTCCTTTTCAACCTGAAAAACTCAGAGAGGCGATCGAACAAGTGACCTCTCAAAGATTTCGAGAAGTAAGTCTAAAAATATTTGAAAAAGGGTTCTTGGAAGGGAAAAAATCTATCACAGAATAACTTCCTTTCTTTAAATCTCCTTTCTTATTAATACGCTATCACCCTTCATTTGACAACTTTATGGGGAAAGTATAAACTATTAATATAATTCACTTTAAGGAGCAGAACATGAGCAAGAAATTGACTAAAGGGTTAGTATTGAGTCTTTCCATCTTCTTTCTCTCATTTGGCCTTTTTTTCTGTATCGCTAAAGATAAGGCCGACTCACTACCTAAAAACGACAAATTGACAACAGCCAAATCCCTTGGACTGGCCTTTGTGGAAGTTGCCAAGAAAGTTCAACCATCCGTTGTGAACGTCACCACAGAAAAAACAATCACCGTGAAACCTTGGGAAAGATATGGAGAAGACTTTTTCAAGGGTAGCCCTTTTGAGGAATTTTTCAAAGGGTTTGGCATTACGCCTCGAGAAAAAGGGAGAGAATATCGACATAAACAGAGAAGTGGTGGTTCTGGAGTCATCGTCGATAAAGAGGGCTATATTCTCACGAACAACCATGTGATTGAAGGGGCTGATAAGATTAAGATTCGACTGAATGACGGGAGGGAGTTTACTGCCACCCTCAAAGGCCAGGATTCGAGAACAGACCTTGCTGTCCTCCATATCAAAGCAAAGGATCTTCCTGTGGCGACATTGGGGGATTCGGATAAGCTGGAAGTTGGAGAATGGGCTATTGCCATCGGAAGTCCTTTTGGCTTGGAACATACGGTGACCGTTGGGGTGATCAGCGCTAAAGGCCGCTCCGGATTGGGAACGGGGACTTATGAGGATTTCATCCAAACGGATGCTTCCATCAATCCTGGTAACAGTGGAGGTCCACTGATCAACATCGATGGAGAGGTAGTGGGGATCAATGCCATGATCATCCAACCGGGTACAGGGATTGGGTTTGCCATTCCCATTAACATGGCCAAACAGATTTTAAATGACCTCATCAAAGAGGGGAAGGTCGTCCGGCCATGGCTGGGAATTAGCGCACAAGATCTTACCCCAGAGTTAGCAGAACAATTTCAAGTAAAAGAAAAGGAAGGAGTTCTGGTGGCTCAAGTCCATCAAGGAACGGGTGCTGAAAAAGCAGGTCTCGTTTCAGGGGATATTATTAAATCCGTAGATGATAAAGCGATTAAAAATGTCAATGAGCTAGTTAAAGAGATCCAAAAGAAAAAGGTAGGGCAAAAAGTGAAACTGAGTGTCGTTAGGGATGGAAAACCAACCGTTATTGAGGTCACTCTCTCAGCAATGCCAGATAAACCAGAGGCCATGAAGGAAAAGGAGAGCGAAGAAAAATTAGGGGCTAAGATTCAGGAGTTGACTCCCCAGTTAGCTGCCCGATACCGAGTGTCAAGTGAAATAAAACGAGGCGTTGTCATCGTCGGTATCGAAGACGGGGGCCTGGCTGATGAATTGGGTCTTCAGGAAGGAGACGTTATTCTGGAAATCAATCGAAAAAAGATTGAGACAATCAAGGATTTTGAAAAAGCGATCAAGGATCTTAACTTAGAAAAAGGAATTGTTTTCCGCCTACATCGGAGGGGAAATAGTTTTTACCACTCTTTCAAAAAATAACAAAAATAACCCTGAATTTATGACTCAGCGGCTTTGACATATCTCATCCTTAAATCGTAGAGAATATAATCGATGACCTTCTCCTCATCTGCAGTAAGATTTCCTTTAGTCTTTTCCTTCAACATCCCGATAAGGTCAATGGTCTGTTTGGCCAAAGAAAGGCTTTTAACTTTCTTTTGAGTAAAAGGATCCTCAATCTCTCCCAACTGGATGAGAGCGGAGGTACTTAAAGAAAGAATAAAATTCCTGAAATCAATTTCAGGGAGGGGTCCCTGTTCTGAAGACTTGTCTGCTTCAGAAGCTCCTCCCACCTTTTCATCCTCCCTGATTATTGACTCTTCTCTATCCTCTTTTTTTGCACTAAATCTTTTGTCCCTAACCACAAAACTTTTTTCCTTCTCTTGGTCCTTTTTCTCATCGTCCATATCCGCCTCCAAAATTAATTTATCTTTATATAAATTTTTAAAATAATTAAATAAATTCAATTAGATATAAAAATTACTTGACTTTCAAAATTTTTATGTTATATTACTTGTTAGCACTCTTATATAAAGAGTGCTAAATTTTCTGTGGGGTGGTTTAAATGGCAAATCCAAACCTTCCGGTCGTTAAAAATTCATTAGAAACTTATCTCGTACAGATTAACCAATTTCCACTCTTAACTCAAGAAGAAGAATTTAAGCTTGCTGTAAGATACCGTAAATACAATGATATTGAATCTGCACAGAAATTAATTACATCAAATTTAAGATTTGTTGTCAAGGTGGCCTTCGAATACAAATCCTATGGGGTCAAACTCCTTGATCTCATCCAGGAGGGGAACATCGGTTTGATGATGGCGGTCAAGAAATTTAATCCTTACAAAGGTTATCGATTTATCTCCTATGCAATCTGGTGGATCAGGGCCTACATCCAAAATTTTATTATTAAGACTTGGAGCCTGGTGAAAATTGGAACAACCCAAGCGCAAAAGAAACTTTTTTATAAGATTGGAAAGGTCAGAAAAGCATTGGAATCGAATGGAGAGGATGAAAAGAAATATGAGCTATTAGCTAATGATTTAGATGTCACCGAAGAGGATATCGTTGAGATGGAACAAAGGATGGCTGCAAGGGACCTCTCTCTGGATACCCCTTTTGATGAAGGTCAGGAATTGACCCATCTTGACCTTCTTCGAGAAGAATCTCCAAACCAAGAAGAGGCGATTGCAGAGGAAGAGGAAAAAAGGATTCGAGAACGCGAGGTTCAGAATGCAATGAAACGTCTGAATGAGAAAGAGGTCTACGTGATTAAAAACAGAATTATGTCGGATGACCCTCTCACCCTCCAGCAAATCGGGGATCACCTCAAGCTCTCAAGGGAGCGGGTGAGACAGATTGAAAGTGAAGCACTTAAAAAGTTAAGGAAAGAATTCAGCACTCGATTGGAACTACAGGCATAAAGGGGAGGTTGACGAGATGCCTATTTATGAATATCAGTGCAAGCAATGCAACGAGGTCTTCGAGATCTTTCATAAAATAGATGAGGATTGTAAGGTGACCTGTCCGAAATGTCTTGGGCAGGCAAAAAAGCTGATTTCTGCAACTAACTTTGTCCTGAAAGGATCAGGGTTTTATGTCAACGATTATCCCTCCGCTGCTCGAAAGGAAGGGACAAAAAAAGAGAAAGAAGGATCAGAAAAAGGGCAGAGTGGAAAAAGTGAGGCTAAAAGGGTAGAGAAAAAGGCAGATAAGACTAATTGAAAAATAATTTTTAATCGTTATTCGTGCTTCTTCTTTTTCAATAACTTCAACACATCATCTAAAATGATTTGAGAAACTTCTTCTTTTGACATTAATGGAAGCTCTTTGACTTTACCAGAGGGATAGAGGATCTTGACCTGATTCGTATCCAAACTAAAACCCGCCCCGGGTTGGTTCACATCATTGACTACAATCATATCCAGATTTTTCTCCTTCAATTTCTTTTTCGCATTAGCAATCAGATCCTCTGTTTCTGCGGCAAATCCAACCAGAACTCGATTCCCTTTCTGTTTTCCTATTTCGCTAAGGATGTCCTTCGTTCTCTCCAGGGCTAACGTCGTGTCAGAATCGCCTTTTTTTATTTTTTTTTGACTGAACCTCTTGGGACGATAATCGGAAACAGCGGCGGCCTTGATGACGATAGACACCCCCTTTAAATGGCTCCAAACCGCTTGTCTCATTTCCTCCGCAGATCGAACAGTTACATATTGGATATCTCTACGTGGAAGGGAAAGGGAGGTGGGTCCGCTGATCAATACGACCTCTGCCCCCCTTCGCCTAGCCATTTTCGCCAAGGCATATCCCATCTTTCCAGAAGAACGATTGGAGATGAATCGCACAGGGTCGATGGCTTCTTGGGTGGGCCCACCCGTGATGAGAATCCGTTCCCCCTTCAAATCTTTTACAGAAAATAGATCTTCTATCTTTTCTATCACTTCGTGTAATTCGGCCAGTCTCCCCTTACCATACCAGTGGCAGGCTAATTCCCCTTCTCCAGGTTCTAAAAAATGATGTCCACATTCAAGTAAATTCTGAATATTTTTCTGAAGGACCCTGTTCCCCCACATATTGACATTCATGGAAGGAACGAAAAGAACCGGTGCTCTGGTTGCCATCACCATGGTGGAAAGAAAATCATCGGCAATGCCATTAGCGATCTTTCCAATGATATTCGCTGTCGCAGGAAGGATGACCACCAATTCTGCCAAATCGGCCAGTGCGACATGACCGATCTGGGCATCTTCAGTCAGAACAAAAGGATCACTCACTACCGGATTTCCAGAAAGAGTTTGGAAAGTCAGTGGAGTAATAAATTTCTGGGCGTTTTCGGTCATGACGACATGGACATCCGCCTCTGCCTTGACCAAAAGCCTGACGAATTCTGCGGCCTTATAAGCCGCAATCCCACCCGTAATCCCTAAAACAATTTTCCTTCCTTTCAACATACTTAAACCTATATCACAAAAAACAGTTAAACTCAATATTGGTGCGAAGGTAAGCCCTACGTCTTTATTCAAAGATAATCTGATTCGTTAGGGATGTCGGAAAAAATCTTATAGCGGTAACCTTGACGTTCCCTCCAAACCCCAAAATCCCCTCGAGGGCTAAAGAAATAATCAATAATAGCGATTGTGACCCTTCCCAATAAAATATTAGAAAATCCGCTTTATAAGATTTTTGATGACATTCCTAACGGATCTGCTAGATTCAAACTTCATAACAGATGGGTTATCTGGGAAGCAGCCTTCATTAATTTTTTATCTAAGGTGACCAGTTCCTCGAACTTTCTTCAGGCGTCCTCAAGCCAGATCCACGAACTTCGGCCAGCAATTCTGTCGGTATAAGGATCTGTCCGTCCTGAACACTCTCTTCGAGGATGGCCAAGAACTCACCTTGTAGTGAACGATGATGTTTGTTCGCACGGCGACGCAGTTGTTGAGCAATGTGATCTGGAACACCTTTTATGGAGAGATTAACGGGCGTCGTCGGCCTCCTCGGTTGGTACCATAATTAAGTTAAAAGGCCTTGGAGTATAGAATTCCCCTGAGTCGCCTGCTGAATCGCGCATCTCCTTGAGCATGGATTCATAGAGATGGCTGAGGGTATGGATCTCTTCCGAGGAGTTGAAGTTGATGCCGTTAATCTTATTGATAATATCCCGGAGGAGGTGGCCGCTGATCATCCGGTTTGTAACCCCTTTAAAAACGGTGGCGATAACATCCCGCCGGTCACCCCCATTCGAACTTTGCAGGCTTCTCAGATAAGCAAAGAGACCAGGGCCTTTCGTTCCATCAGGACGTGTTGCTTCTTCATTATTAATAAAAGCAGTCAGTTCATCACCGGTGATTCCGTCCTCTTTCGCCGCCCAATCCCTCCATCTATAAGGAGGTTCAATCGCCCTTCGGAACTTCCTTCCTGCCATGACAGCCTCATGTTCATGGATTTGCTCCAGATCATCAAGGAATTTGAGGAACATGATCCACGTAAGCATGGGGAGGCGATCCAGATCTCCACTCAAACCTTTGTCCTTTCTCATGATATCCCGTGCGGACTTGATGAGGCTCCCCAGTTGCTGAGTTGTGGTTAAGGGTTGAGTAGTTTTTGTTTTTCGAGCCATGATAGACCCCTCTGTTTATCCCGTTAGAAAGTAAGATAAATTCTATTGGGGTTCACTTTTCTTTCTCCGTCAGGTGTTCAATTAGGTTGTGAGGTGGTGCCACCATAACCCCCTTCTCTATGGGATACGCCTCTTTTACGGGTGCAACAACCCAAACTTCTTGAAACCTTATTTCGCTCACTGCGTTCCAAAAGCCCCGATTCAAACTTGGGGAGGTCGATCCTTTGCATTCGATAGCTAAACGTTTTTTACCTTTTTCAAGAACTAAATCGATTTCAGAACCTGAGGAAGTGCGGTAGAAAGAAGCCTTCCAGCCAGGGAGAAGAGAAAGAATATTCTCGATGACCAGCCCTTCCCACGAAGCGCCATAAACAGGATGGCCCAAGAGATCATTATGGTCTTCAATACCGAGAAGCGCATGCAGTATCCCACTATCTCTGATATAGACCTTGGGTGATTTAATCAACCTCTTTTTCAGATTCGATTCATAGGGGTGAAGAACTCTTAGCACAAAGGACTGTTCCAGCAGGTCTACATAAGACTTTATCGTATGATGGCTTACTCCCATGGAGTCCCCCAGTTTCGAGCTGTTCAGAAGTTGTCCATGCAAGTGAGCACATATTCTCCAGAAGCGCTCAAGGGTTTTGGCGGGAGTCCTGAAACCAAGCTGCGGGATGTCCCGCTCAAGAAATGTTCTGATAAAATCGAGACGCCACTCAAAACTTTCTTTGTCATTCGACGCAAGGTAGCTTCTTGGAAAGCCACCTCTTAACCAGAGCTTTCTCAACGTGTTTGAATGATGGTCCTTCGAAACCTCTCTCAAAAGGAAAGGAGTCAGTTCGAAATAGGATATCCTTCCTGCCAGCGTTTCAGAGCTCTGTTTAATCAGATCAGGCGAAGCAGAGCCAAGAATAATAAACTGTCCGTTCTGTTTATTTTCGTCCATGATGCTTCTTAATATAGGAAATAGCTCCGGAACCCTTTGAATTTCATCGAGACAGATCAGTTTATCGCTATTCAGGCTGAAGAAGGCTTCAGGATCTCTTAATTTGTTGACGTCCGATGGTCGCTCAAGATCTAAATAGATTGCATCCCCGATTTTGGAAATAATAGCCTTAGCGAGGGTCGATTTCCCGGATTGCCTTGGACCGAGGATGACGACCCCTGGCATATTCTCCAATTTCTGCCTGATCTTTGTGGTAATGATCCGGTTGATATAAATTTGCATATTGGAATTGTAGCTTCCAATTTACAATGTGTCAAGTGAGTTTACGCAAACGAATTGTTCCCCCTCACCCCACTCTCCCACAGGGGGAGGGGGAGATCCAAGAGATGTTCAGAATTAAGCGGCGTAAAGTAGAGTTTGAAGCTGATTGACTGCTTCTTTTAGTTTTTCAGGTCCGCCAAAGAAACCGGCAATCTCTATTACGTTCCCGTGGTCGGAAATTGGGGGAACCTTTAGCACATCAGGAATAATAAACTGTGCGGTTCCGTAGTCAGCATACTTATCCAGAAGCTCACCAAGAATTATCTTGGCCTCAGGGCCGTATTGGTCAAAGAAATCCTTCTTGTCTTTTCGCAGCCTGTCAGCCCTCTCCCTTCGCGTTCTCAATGGTGCATTATAGGCAATATGACAGAGGCGGTCGAACGGAACAGCTTCCGGCTGATTCGCAGCGGAGGCCAATTCTTCAAAGCTAATCCCTCTCTCTTCGAGCAGGGCGATGACTTCAGACCGTTGTTCCGGATTCTCCCATTGCCTCCGCAATTCAATGGCCGAAAGATAGAGGGTCCGCACCTTTTCCGCAGTATAGTCGGTGAATTTGACGACCCGAAGTTGCCTTCCCTCTGTATCAAGCTCATAAACGAGATGGGCAGCGATTTCGACATGTCCACCGTCAAAATAGAATTTTCTGCGCACTCCCTCTGAATCATCAGGGATAGGAGGTGCCACCTCCCACTTCATTTCCGGTTCCGCAGAAGGAAGTTCTCCTTCAACGACTTCGTAGGTATTTGGGATCAATGCTCCTTTCTCATCAATCTCCTCTTCTGTTAAGAGTGCTGGCGCTCCATCAAATTCAGGATCTGCAAAGAGCCTGGTTGCACTACCGGTATAATCCAGAATATTAAAGAAAAACTTGTCATAATCATCACGAACTCGGGTGCCCCGTCCTATAATCTGTTTAAATTCCTTCATTGAATTGATGACCCGAACCAAGGCAACGTTTTTGCAGGTTTGAACATCCACCCCGGTCGTCAGGAGTTTCGATGTGGTAACCAGCACAGGCGTGACTGTCTCAAGTTCTTGAAACCTACTCAAGTGACCCCGGCCAGTTTGCCCCTCCTCGGATGTGTTACGGCAAACATAGTCGGGATACTTTTGCACAATCTCGGCATTCAAATTGTTTAAGGCCCTTCTCATCTCGTCGGCATGCTCCTGATCAACACAGAAAATAATCGTCTTGGCAAAAGGATTGCTCTTCTGAAGAAAACCGGTCAAGTGGCGAGCGACCGCCTCGGTTCTTGCCCGAAGGGCAATGATACGTTCAAAATCGGGTGTATGATATTCTTCATCTGGAATTTCCCTGCCATAACGATCAAGATCTCCTTTGCTCGGGCACCAGCCAGCGGCATCATAAGTCGTTATTACTCAGCGCACACGATATGGAGCGAGAAACCCGTCATCAATTCCCTGACGAAGACTGTACGTGTAAATCGGATTCCCAAAATAACGGTAAGTATCTCTGTTATCCTCTCGAAGGGGTGTTGCAGTCATTCCTAAGAAATCGAAGGGTTGACATTCCTCCCTGACGCTGTTATTTTCAACCAGAAATCGGAGAAAAAGGAATGCCAGAAAGGGACCCCATTGATCTGATCAGAGATCAGTTGAACAAATTAGAAGACATGATTGGTCTTCATGCAGACCATGAGCAGTTTAAACGCTGGCATTCTGAAACCAAAATCATTTTAGAGAAAGCTTTTGGCTCTAAATCTGCACGCTACCAAAACTTCATTGCCCTCCGATTTCGGGAGATGAGTGGCACTCCTTTTGCTTCAGTTGAGATCGATAAAATCAATGCGGCACGATATAAGAAGGATCTCGAGAATGTAAAAACCATCCTTCAGTCCGCTATGAAAGAATTAACATTGGATCGGACCCTCTTTAAAAAAATCCAGACCACCCCAAAGACCGTGGAGGTCTCTCTCGAAGGGGAATATTTCATTTCTTCTGGAATCGAGCAATCTGATTTAGTTGAGGCGATTAAAAAAGGTTTGGAAGCTAGTGGACTGAGCCCTATTCAGAATAGAGAGACTTCTGAAAAGGAAAGTATCTTCCAACAACGAATCGACCAGATCAAACGTGCCAAATTTGGAATCTATGATCTTTCAAACCCAGAAAGAACAGACACCTTTCTCGAAATCGGCGCCTCCCTGGCGGTCGGGAAAGAGGTCATCCTGATCTATAAAAAAAGCTCTCCGGTTCCAGAGACGCTAAGGCCCTTGAATCCAATTGAATATGAGGATCTCTCTGACCTGACCGAGATATTAAGAAAAAAAGTTCACTCTGTATAATCCTGAACACCCCGGTCTTCAGACTGGGGAGGAGGCCATTTCAAGTCGAAGGTAAAAGAAAAATCCTGCCTTTTGGGACAGGGATATATTGGGTTTATTGTTGAAAATATTTTTCCCATGGATGAAGTTTCGAACGACATTTTGAAATCTATCTTCGACAAAGTCAATCGCGAAGATACCTTTTCCCAAGGGATGGGAGCGAAATTGATTGAACTCCTGCCGGGTTTTGCTCGTACTACCCTTCCTATCACTCACAAAACCATTAATATTTACCGAATGGCTCATGGAGGAGCCGTTTTCTCTGTTGCTGACCAGGCTTGTGAGGCAGCAGGGAACAGTTACGGAAAACCAGCCGTTGCACTTCAACAAAACATTCATTTTTTGGCTGCAGGGAAACCTGGAGATTTTCTCCAAGCCACCGCCAAGGTGATTCATCGATCCAATCGAATTGGTCTAATTGAATTTGAAGTCCGGAATCAAGAGGACCTTCTCATTGCCATTGGGCAACAAGTAATTTATTTTAAAAAAGGAAAATAATTAGAAAAATTGAATAGAGATGAACCATTCACCCCTATCTCTCTTTCTATCCGTCTCTTTTGGCTGACATTCAACTTCAGACGAGTGAGTGAAAAATCTTGACATGAATAGGGATTTAGGTATATATTTTTCTGTATACAGTATCCAAAAAATTCCTGAGGAGGTGGTTTTCAATGGATGAAGCCCAAGTCTTTAAAAACATTACCGTTTTAAGTCTCGAACAAGCAACAGTCCTCCCTTATTTGACCCTCCGTTTAGCGGAAGACGGCGCCAATGTCATCCGTATGGAACATCCCATCTATGGGGATCCCAACCGACGAGTTGGAGACGATGTTTTGAAAGAGGACAGGATGTTTTCCTATTATCTTTCCATCAATGCCGGGAAAAAGGCCTTGACGCTGGATATCGGAACTCCGGAAGGGCAGGAGATTTTAAAGAAACTCATCCTCAAATTAAAAGTAGATATTTTTGCTACCAATCAACTACCCAGAAATTATCCAAAACTTGGAATTGAGTATGAGATGCTTAAAAAGATTAAAGAGGACATCATTTGGCTTGGGATGACCGGTTTTGGCCCTCAAAGTAATGAAGCGGCTTATGACCCTGTCCTTCAAGCAAGAGGTGGATTGATGGAACTCACAGGAGAAAAAGGGGGCAGCCCGCAGGTCATGGGAATTCCACTCCCCGACATGGGGGCCAGTGAACATGGCTACGGTCTCCTGATGAAGGCCCTCTATAAAAGGGCGGTGACCGGACAGGGGAGCCGTATTGATCTATCGATGTTCGAAAGCACCGTCTCATGGCTGACTCAAGCGATCACTCATACCGCCACCTTTAAGAAAAAGGTTTCCCGAAGAGGAAATACTCATGAATTCTTTTCACCCGTCTCTGTCTATCAGACCAAAGATGGCTATGTCTACATTGCCGTCGGAAATGATAAACAGTGGGAAACGATGACCAAAATTCCGGGATTTGAGTCTCTTTATAAAAAAGAGTATGAAAGGAATGCCGGCCGAATTGCAGATGTAGACAATTTAAATAATGCGATTAACGCCATTACTAAAAATTTTTCAACCAACCAACTGATCGAGATCTTCAATAAAGCGACCATTGCTATTTCTAAGGTCAATACGATTGAAGAAGTCGTTGAGGACCCCTTGGTCAAACCAAATTTGATTCGAAGCAAGGACCCCAAGACAGGATTGGAGATCACCATCGCACCACCTCCTATCAATAATGCCTATCTGAAATCCATTGACCGGATGATGAGTTTTCCTCCTCGATTTGGGGAACATAATGAGGAAATTTACGGTGGCCTGTTGGGATATAGCGCTGCCCAATTAAAGGAGTTTAAGGAGAAGAACATTATATAAGTAATGAGTTCGGAGTTCAGAGTTCGGAGTCCCAAGACGAAACGCTCCGAACACCGAACTAATCACTCCGAACTATTGCGACGAAAGGAGCAATCGATGGCTCTTGATTTCACTTTTACTGAGGAGCAAGAATTTTTCAGACAAATGGTTAGGGATGCGGTGAATCGGTTGATCATGCCCAGGGTAAAGGAGCTGGATGAGAAAGAAGAATTTCCTTGGGATCTCTGGAAAGAATTTGCGGCTTTGGGATATCTGGGCCTGAGGCACGAAGAAAAATATGGGGGGATGGGAATCGATACGATTACCCAGATGATCTTTTATGAAGAATTAGCAAGAGGGTCCTGTGGTTTTTCCATGTCGGCAACGATGCAGATCCTCATGGGAACTTACTTCATTGCCCGCTTTGGAAATGAAAATATTAAGCAAAGGATTCTTGTTCCTGCCATCAAAGGCGAAAAGATCGGAACGATTTGTTTTACGGAAGACCAATCCGGTTCTGACTTGGCAGGGACTAGGACGCTGGCGACCAAAGTGGATGGGGGTTGGAGGATCAACGGTAGAAAACAATGGATCACCAATGGACCGATTGCGGATTTTGCCACCGTCATGGCCACGATTGATCCCAAGATGGGACTGAAGGGCCTCAACTTCTACCTGGTCGAAAGAAAGACAGCGGATCGGGATGGATTTGTCTCTGGCCAAAGGCTCCATAAATTGGGTTCCCGCTGTTCTGTGACAGGAGAGTTGGTCATGGATAATACTTTTATTCCTGATGAGAATTTCCTGGGTGAAGAAATTGGAAAAGGAGTTCAGTATGCCGGGGAGATTCTTAACGAAGTCCGGGTCATGACTGGAATGAATGCCTTGGCCATTGCGAAGGAAGCTATGGAGGATGCAAGACAGTATGCCAACAACCGAGTAGCCTTTGGAAACCCCATTAGTAAATATCAGTTAATTCGAGAAAAGTTTGCAAAATTCTGGGCATGGTACGAGGCCTCTCGAACTTTCCTCTACAAATGTGCCTGGATGATCCAAAACAAAATACCGTGTATCAATGAATGCATGTTGGCCAAATATCACTCCACTGAGATGTGCATGTATGCCGTCGAGGAGTGTATGAGGATTTATGGTGGAAATGCCTTTTGCTCGGAATATCCTGTGCAACGATTCTGGAGGGATGCCAAATTCTTACTTTACGGTGGCGGCACCCATGAAGTACTATGTGACTATCTGGGAAGAATCTACTGCAAAGAATAAGTAAAACTCTGGAATAGTGGAATTATGGAATGTTGGAACAATGATTCTGGGGTTATTGAACTGCATTGGAGGTTAAGATGGATATATATGTGTTGGTGAAACAGGTCCCAGATCCCGAAGCCAACGTCAAAGTCAAATCCGATGTTGAATTGGAGATCGAAAATAAATATTTCACCAACTTCTTCGATGAAATTGCAATTGAAGCGGGTCTAAAATTGCGAGAAAAGTTTGGTGGGAAAGTGACCGTGTTAACGGTCGATAACAAGAAAGTGGATGCCCTGAGAAGAGGAATCGCCATGGGCGCGGACGATGCGATTCAGATCACTGACCCTGCCTTAGAGGGATCCGATCCGTTTGCTATTGCCAAGACCTTAGCGGCTTATCTCAAGGATAAGCCTTTTGACCTGATTTTGGCGGGCAGACAGGCGATGGACGATGATGCGGGAATCGTCGGGCCGGGCGTCGCTGAGTTACTGGGAATTCCACATGTGAATATGATCGTGGGTCTTGAGATCGATGATCCCAAGAAAGAGTTAAAGGTAGTCCGAGAGGTAGAGGGCGGAAAAGAAATCTTATCCTGTTTCCTTCCCGCACTCTTCACCTGCCAGAAAGGTTTAAATAATCCTCGTATTCCCCAGGTCATGAATGTGATGAAGGCGATGAAGGCTCAGATGAAGAAGGTAGATCTGGCTGCTTTGGGACTGAGCGCAGTCGATGTCGGGGGGCAGGCTGTTAAGATAAAAGTTCAGAAATATTTACCACCCCCTAAGAGACCACCCGTGAAAATGATCAAAGAAGATTTTCCAGAGAATGTGAAGCAATTGGTAAAACTACTTAAAGAAGAAGCCAAAGTCATCTGATAGTAAAGTTCTGAGTTCGGAGTTCAGAGTTCGGAGCAAGAAAAAAAATACCGAACTCCGAACTATTGCGAAAGGAAGCATTATGTCTAACGAAATATGGGTCTTCGCAGAGCAACAGGAAGGAAAGGTCCGGAGAGTGGCCTTTGAACTTCTATCTGCTGCGGCAGATTTTTCAAAAAAAACCGGTTCTACGGTTGCTGGAATTTTATTGGGGAGTGGTCTTCAGGAAGCCCTGAAAAGCTTGACCTCATACGCTGATAAAATCTATTTGCTGGATGATCCAGGCCTTGCTGCTTACACCTCCGATGCCTATTTGATCCATATGGCCCCTTTAATTAAAGAACATCAGCCCTCCATCCTTTTGGGAGGAGCCACTTCAACGGGAAAAGATCTCTTCCCCAGACTGGCCATGCACCTCCAAACAGGTTACGCCCCAGATTGTACGGGTCTTACTATCGAAGAGAACGGGAAACTGATTGCTAAACGTCCCCTCTATGGGGGAAAGGTCTTTGCAGAGATGATCTATTTAGAAGCCAAACCTCAGATGGCAACGGTGAGAAACAACACCTTTCTCGTTAATCAAAACCTTAATAAATCGGCACAGGTTATTCCAATCTCTTCTCCTATTGATCCCTCTTCGTTGAAAAAGAAGGTCATCGGATTGGAAAAAGCAGCCGGGGCAAAGTTGGATATCACGGAGGCCGAAATTGTGGTGGCGGCTGGAAGAGGAATCAAAGCACCCGAAAATTTTAAGATCATGGAGGAATTAGCCGATGTGCTGAATGCCTCAGTGGGGACGACTCGGGCGACAGTGGATGAAGGGTGGAGGGACGTAAAGGATCAGATCGGAAAGAGTGGAAAGAATATCTCTGCCAAACTCTACATGGCTTTTGGGGTTTCAGGGGCCATCCATCATATCCTTGGAATCGGGACGTGCAAAACAGTGGTGGCAGTGGATACGGATCCGAATGCCCTTATTTTCAACTATGCCGATTATGGGATCGTGGGTGATCTCTTCCAGATCGTGCCTGCGTTAACGGAGGAATTGAAAAAAGCCATGGCCGAAAAGTAGCCGCAACCTTTAGGGTTGCGAATATCAAGCGCAGGCGAAAGCATGCGACTACAACTTTTGAAGATTCCTTTTCGCTATGTGCTTTGCGCCATGCTCAATGCGGTGAATGGGTGATGGATAAAGTGGATGTAATCATTGTGGGGGGAGGATTAGCGGGACTTTCGTGTTCCTATGAATTGGCCGATTCCGGAATGACCGTCATCGTCTTGGAGCGTGGAGATTTCTCAGGGAGTAAAAATGTAACGGGGGGAAGGATCTATTTAAACCCACTTAGAAATTACCTCCCAGATCTTTGGAAAGAGGCCCCTCTTGAAAGACACGTCACAAAGGAATTGATCACTTTGTTGAGTGAAACCAACTCGACCACCCTGGAGCTTTATAGTGATCGATTTAACCATCTGCCCTACCCCAGTTACACGATCCTCAGGGCAAAATTTGATCGTTGGTTTGCAGATCTCCTTTCGGAAAAGGGCATTTTTGTTATCCCTCAAAAGAATGTCAATGATTTAATCCAAGAAGGAGGGAAGGTCATCGGGGTTAAAACCGAGGACGAAGAGATTGGGGCAGATTGTGTGGTCGCTGCAGATGGAATCCTTTCCTTCTTGTCTGAGAAGGCCGGACTCCGGAAACCCTTTCAACCCCAGCATTTTGCATTGGGTTTTAAAGAGGTCATTGCCCTTGACTCAAAAGTCATCGAGGACCGATTTCGACTGGGAGAAAAGGAAGGGGCCGCTCAACTCTTTCTCGGAACGCTCACCAAAGGGGTCATGGGAGGAGGGTTCCTTTATACCAATCAGGAAAGTCTCTCTTTAGGAATAGTAGTTGGAATACAATCTCTTAACCAAAGAGAACCCCGTGAGGAAGTTTATAAATTCTTAGACGAATTTAAAGAGAGACCCGAAATAAAAAATCTGATTAGGGGAGGAGAGACTGTTGAATACTCCGCTCACCTCATTTCTGAAGGTGGCATCCATATCAAACCTAAGGTCTTTGGAGATGGAATACTACTGGTAGGGGACGCTGCAGGTCTTGGCCTTAACATGTTGGTCACCGTTAGAGGAATGGAATATGCCATGGCTTCAGGGGTCTTGGCAGGCCGGACCATAAAAATGGCAAAAGAAAAGAACGACTTCTCGGCTTCCTCTTTATCTCATTATGAGAAGCTGTTGAGCGAAAGTTTCATTATGAAGGAGATGAGCAATTATCAACACACTCTATCGATTCTGGAGAACCAAAGACTCTTTACAAAATACCCTCAGGCCATTTCGGATCTCTTCGAGAAAATAATGACGGTGGATGGAAATCCTAAAGAGGGGCTTTATAAAATGATCTCACGGGAGCTGAAGAAGGAATTTTTCAATTTCCAAACATTTAAAGACTGGTTGGAGTTTAGAAAGATATAAGATCAACCACTTAAAAGGAATAATGGAATGATGGAACATTGGAATATCGGGTTGCCGAAATAGGTTTTTGACTTCTTTGATATTGACATTATTCCATCATTCCAATATTTCATTATTCCGACTTGCACGAGGTTTGTTGATGAAGATCACCGAGAAATTAGCCATCGATGCCTTTAAAAACGACAAAGAGACCCATATCACGCTCGATCAAAAAATTTGCAAAAACTGTAAAGAGCGATTTTGCATCTATGCCTGTCCCGCAAACCTTTACTCACTAAACGAAAAAGGAGAGATGGTGGTCGAATTTGCCGGTTGTTTGGAATGTGGGACGTGTCAGATCGCCTGTATCTATAACTCTGTTCAATGGAAATATCCTCGGAGTGGGTTCGGAGTACAATATCGTTTTGGATGATGATATCTGAATTGACACGAAGAAACTTAGACAAACCCTCAATCCCTCTCAGGGCTCCAAGGTGTTTCTTCTAAAATCCAGATCTTTGTTAGACTTGATCTTATCTCCTTACAAGAGTCCCCCTTACCCTCCCCTCTCCCCGTTGGGGAGAGGGATAAGGTGAGGGGCGGGAATTTTTTTGAAAGGGAAAATAATGGAATATAAGACTATTCAATTGATTAGAGAAGAAGGAATCGCCTTCATTTATCTGAATCGACCTGAAGTCCTCAATGCCCTAAATGAAGTGATGAAGGATGAGCTGATCCATGCGCTAAAAGAGACGGAGGAAGATAATGGCATCCGGGCCCTGATTTTATCCGGGCGGGGGCGGGGGTTTTGTGCTGGTGCTGATCTCAATAGATTTATCGAATTACAACAGAAGGATAAGGATCATAAAAAGAAAACGAAATTCGGATCGATTGATTTTCCCAGGGCTTTTATACAGTATCCCAAACCGATCATCGCAGCTATTAACGGACCAGCCTATGGCTTCGGTTTCACTGTAACACTGACTTGTGATATTCGTCTTGCCTCTGAAAGGGCAAAGTTTAGCTGTGCCTTTGTCCGTATAGGAGTGACCCCCGAATTTTGCAGTACCTATTTTCTACCCAGACTCATAGGGTATGGCAAAGCAGCAGAGCTTATTTTCACTGCCAGACCCTTCGATGCTCAAGAGGCATTAGAAATGGGGGTAGTCAACCAGGTATTTTCCCATCATCGACTTATTCCGGAGGCCAGAAAGATAGCCAGACAAATCGCCTCCATGCCGCCCCTTGCCATCCAAAAGGCAAAAGAGCTTCTACGACATGGAATGCAATCCACTCTAAAGCAGGTCATCCAGCATGAAGCGATTGTTTTTCTCGATGCCATGAAGACCGAAGAACATCGAGCGGCCCTCAACAAATTATTAGCTCAGATGAAATTTAAGAACGAAAAACCTCATCGACCTAAGAAATAGGGAAATTGTAAAAGCCACACCTTCATTTTATAATGAATGCATCATGGAAGAGTTAGACCTCTTTAAAGGACCCAAAGGTCTTACGGTTTCTCATTCCCACTGCAAGTCGATAAGACTTATCGATGGGCAGTGGGGCATCCAAACGGAGTAAATCCATGGACTTTGAATTGAGCCATCGACAGAAACAAATCCGTTTAGCCGCTCGGGAGTTTGCCGAAGGTGAATTAATGCCCATTGGCAAAGAGTGTGAGGCCAAGGGAGAGTTTCCAAGGGATCTCATTAAAAAGGCAGCCCAATTGGGGTTCATCGGTTGTTTCATTAAAAAGGAATATGGGGGGCTTGGTTTAGGTCTGACAGAGCATGCCATCATCTTAGAAGAATTCTGGAGGGCTGAACCGGGATTGGCGCAGGTTCTGGCACAACCTGCGTTTGGTTCGGATATCCTACTACTTTACGGCACAGAAGAGCAAAAAAAGAAGTTCCTTCCTCCCATTGCAAAGGGAGATTGGGTCATGGGCTTCTCGATTACAGAGCCAGAAGCAGGAAGTGACGCAGCGTCTGTGACGACGACAGCGGTCAAAGCTGGACAGGAATATATCATCAATGGCAATAAGGTAATGATCAGCAATGGAACGGAAGCCAAATTCGTTCTGGTTTTCTGCTTAACCGGGACGGAGGAAACTCCCAAATCAAAACGTCATAGTATCCTACTCGTGGAAACAGATCGACCCGGATACAAAGCTGATCGGATTCAGGGGAAAATGGGTCTTCACGCCTCTGATACCGCTAACATCTTTTTTAATAACGTGAGAGTGCCCGAGGAAAATCTCGTGGGAATTGAGGGAAACGGGTTTCCTCAGCTCATTGAATTTCTCAATCGATCCAGAGTGATCATTGCGGCTCATGCCGTTGGTCTCTCACAGGGGGCGATGGAACAGGCTGTCAATTATGTAAAAAAAAGAAAACAGTTTGGGAAGACCATAGCTTCTTTTCAAATTACCCAATTCAAGGTAGCCGAGATGGCCACCTTGATCGAGACAGCAAGGGAATTAACCTATAAGGCCTGTTGGTATGTGGATCGGGGGACTCCCAGCCCCCAGCTTTCATCGATGGCAAAATGGTGGGCTTCCAATGTCGCTGTGAGAGTGGTGGATGAAGCCTTACAGCTTCACGGTGGGTATGGCTATCTGGATGATTACCCCATCGAGCGTTACTATCGAGCAGCGAAATTGCTTGAACTGTATGAAGGAACAAAAGAGATTCAGAAACTGTTGATCGGGCGTCAGATCCTCGGCGTCAAATAGCAAATAGATGAAGCAAGACATCGGTGTTTATATCTGTCACTGTGGCACCAACATCGCCGCCACAGTGGACTGTGAAGGATTATCCCATTTCGCCAGCACTCTTCCGGGGGTCAAGGTGGCGCGGGATTACCGCTATCTTTGTTCAGACCCCGGCCAGGACCTAATTAAAAAAGATATCCACGCTCTCTCCATCGAACGGGTGGTGGTCGCTGCCTGCTCCCCTCGAATGCACGAGATGACTTTTCGAAATGCCATCGCTTCAGAAGGCCTCAATCCCTATTTTCTCAATATTGCAAATATCCGTGAACAGTGCTCATGGGTTCATAAGGAAAAAAAGGATGCGACGGAGAAAGCCAAACAACTTTTGCGGGCAGCTGTGGCAAGGGTCCTCCGACAAGAGGCCCTCACGGCAAGGAAAGTGCAAATTCAGCCCTCCGTATTAGTCGTTGGTGCTGGTATCGCTGGGATTCAGGCTGCCTTAACCATCGCCAATGAAGGGGTGAAAGTCTATCTTGTGGAAAAAGCCCCCTATATCGGAGGCCATATGGCCCAACTGGATAAGACCTTCCCCACTCTTGATTGCGCCTCCTGTATCTTTACTCCCAAGACGGTGGAGGTAGCCCGAAACAAGAATATCGAGCTTCTGGTCTGTTCCGAGGTCGAAGAGGTAAAAGGATATGTAGGGAATTTCACCGTCAAGATCAGAAAACATCCTACCTATGTCGATTACAATCGATGCACAGGTTGCGGGGATTGCACAGAGGCATGCGTTTTAAAAAAGGGGGTGCCCTCAGAATTTGAAGAAGGAATGGCCAAGCGAAAAGCCATCTATATTGCCTTCCCTCAAGCTGTTCCATTGAAAGCAGTGATCGATAAAGAAACGTGCCTCCTGCTAAGCAAAGGGAAATGTAAAAAGACCTGTGTGGAAGCCTGCAAGGCAGGGGCAATTCATTTTGAGCAGAAAGAGGAAACGATCGAAAAAGAAGTGGGTTCCATCATCGTCACGACTGGATACGATCTCTTTGATGCTCATCTTCTCCCTCAGTATGGATATGGGGTTTATGAAAATGTCATCTCCAATCTACAGTTTGAAAGACTCGCGAGCCCTTCCGGACCAACTCGTGGAGAGTTATTGCTTAAGGATGGAACGCCTCCAAAGGCCATTGCCTTTCTTCATTGCATTGGAAGCCGTGACGAAAATGCCAACCTCTACTGCTCCAGGGTTTGTTGCATGGCTTCGATGAAACAAGCCCATCTGGCTAAGGAGAAGACTGGGGCCGAGATTTATGAATTCTATATCGACATCAATGCTTTTGGAAAAGGATATCAGGAATTTTATAAACGGGTTCGAGAGGAAGGAGTTTATTTCATTCGAGGGAAAGGTTCAGAAATTTATAAAAAGGATGGCCGTCTTGTCGTCGAAGCAGAGGATACTCTTCTTGGAACACCTTTGGAGATTTCTGTCGATATGGTCGTCCTGGGAACAGGCCTAACGGCCCGCCGCGGGGCGGAAAGAGTCGCACAAATATTTGGAATTAGCCAGAGCGCGGACAGGTTCTTTATGGAAGCCCATCCTAAGCTGAGACCCGTACATACGAATGTGGATGGAATATTCTTAGCAGGTTGTTGCCAGGGGCCAAAAGATATTCCGGATACCGTGGCCCAAGCCTCTGCGGCGGCAGCCGAAGCGGTTGCACTTGCTGCTAAAGGGCAGATCGAAGTCGAACCGACCATCGCTGTCATTGATCCGGAGCTCTGTGCAGGATGTAAATTATGTATCGAGATTTGTCCCTACTCGGCGATCAATTTTCTTGATAACAAAGGAATCTCCTCTGTCAACGAAGCCCTCTGTAAAGGTTGTGGTGCCTGCACGGCCATCTGTCCGAGCAAGGCTGCCAGGCAGAATCATTTCACACAAAATCAAGTCCTCGCTGAAGTTGATGGAGTGGTGACTTAATTTCGGATTCATGAAGATCGACCCGAAAACGTTTATTAAAGATTATCTGCTGAATATCTGCATCCAATGCGGAACGTGCACAGGAGGATGCCCTGTCAAGTTTAGATCTCCTCTCAATATGCGGAGATTGGTTCGCCAAACGTTTCTTACCAATGACTTCTCTTCTTTATTTAAAAGTCCAGACCTATGGGCTTGTACCACTTGCAGCACATGCACCCTCCGTTGTCCTGCTGGAGTGAAAAACGTTGAGCTGATCATCGGGATAAGAAATTTCCTAGCGAACCAAGGCGAGGTTCCTTCCACCATCCGGGATGCCCTTGAAAATACGTTTCTCCAGGGGAACCCATGGGGACGGTTTCGTGATCGAAGGGCGGATTGGGCAAAAGACTTCGGGGTCAAAATCATTGGGGAGGCAACCACAGAAACCCTCCTTTATGTGGGCTGCGCTCCTTCTTATGATCCAAGAGTCCAGAATGTCTCGACCGCTCTGGTGAAAATCCTCCAAAAAGCAAATCTTGACTTCGGCATTTTGGGGAAAAAGGAATCCTGCTGCGGAAACGAAATCAGGAGGATGGGCGAACAGGTTCTTTTCAAAAAGCTGTCGAAAGACAATACAAACCTTTTTAAAAAATCTGGGATTAAAAGAATCATTACGATCTCACCTCATTGTTTCAACACTTTCAAGAATGAGTACCCCGACCTCGATATCCCAGTTCAGCACTATACACAAGTCATTTCCGAACTGGTCGAGAGAGGGAAATTAAAAATATCTAAAGCGTTGAACCTACCTGCCACCTATCAAGATCCCTGTTTTCTTGGAAAACAAAATCAAGTATTCGATGAACCGAGAAAAATTCTGACCTCTATCCCTGGATTGGAATTTAGGGAAATGGAAAGATCAAG
>JACAEV010000191.1 GCA_013388645.1 Syntrophaceae bacterium
ATGAATTACCTTAAAGGAGAAGGGTGGAACCTGGTTTTTAAAACCTGCAAAACTTGTCCAAAAAGCTAATAATTTCAAGTAGTACCTTTAAATATTCAGGTTATTTTGGACAGCAATGACAGAAAATGGCCTTTCCAGACTTTTTACGAGATCATCAATGATGGAATATTGGGAAAAATTGATTTTAAGCCCTCGTCATTGACCCCATTATTCCATTATTCCAAAAACCCATCATTCTATTATTAGAGAAGTCGTTGGTGTTCTTTCTTTATGCACCGGTCCATGATAACTTTTAGCCCAGCTTTCTCGGCTATTTCACCGGCCTCTTGGTGAATCACTCCTTCCTGCATCCATATGACCTTTGCCTCTTGCTGGATCGCTTCCTTTACGATCGGTGGGACATCTTCTGATCTTCGGAAGATATCGACGACCTCCACTTGAATTTCTTTAGGAATTTCTAGGAGGGTCCGATAGACTTTTTCTCCTAAAATCGATTCCCCATCAGGTCGAACTGGAATGATTCGATATCCTTTTGACTTAAGATAGGAGGCCACCCTATAACTGGGGCGGTCCTCTCTCGGAGAGATTCCTACTACGGCGATGGTTTTACAGTTACCTAATATCTCTTTTAACTCTTCGTCCTTCATTTTTTTCCTTTCGTCTCTCTCTCCCCTTTGAGTTAAACAGGGGAAAAGCCGGGATGTTTAATAACCCATTGGAGCAACTGAGTTTCCATGAGATCTTCCACGAACGGGTGCTCCGGAAGAGGGGTTCTCTTTACCAACACCCTCTTTGTCTGAGGGAATGGTATGGTCAAGAAATGCCTCCAAAATCGTTTCAGAGGGATCTCCATCGCTTGGGAGTCCTGTTTCGATATTGACTTTAATAAATTTGATCCCTTCGGGTGGGATGAACGTTTCAATGGGCAGCTCCTGCAAGGCTTGACCCATGAAAGAGATCCAAATTGGCAGTGCAGCGCGAGCCCCAGTCTCGTTCACTCCCAAAGAGGTTTTATCATCAAACCCAACCCAGACGCTGGTGAGGAGAGAAGGTGTGTAGCCGACAAACCATGCATCCGCATAATCGCTGGAAGTTCCAGTCTTACCGGCCAAGGGTCTCCCGAGAACTTTTGCTCTCTGTCCTGTTCCATGTTGTACCACCCCTTGGAGGAGATGGGTCATGATGAAAGCATTTTGTGGTGAGATCACCTTTTCCCTTGAGATACGAGAAGGACTCTCAGGGGTTTCTTCTTCTTCGTCTTTTTCATCGGTTTCAACGTAAGGGGTGTTTTCTTCAAGGACTTCTCCTTTCATCGTGACGATCTTTTTAATGAAGATAGGCTGAATCCTTTCTCCTCCATTTGCGAAGACAGAAAATCCAGAGGCCATCTCCAACATGGAGACACCAGAGGTTCCTAAAGCGACAGAGAGATCCCTTTTGATCGGGGATTCGATCCCTAATTTTTTTATAAATTTGAGTACATAGCCCACACCAATATCTTCAAGGATTTTCACGGTGACGACATTTCGAGAATGAGCTAAGGCATTTCGAAATGTGATAGGCCCTTTGAACTCTTTATCATAATTCTTGGGCGCCCAGTAAGTTCCTCCATCTGGATCAGAATACTCAACAGGAGAATCCATCAGGATGGTGGAGGGAGTATAGCCTTTTTCCAAGGCCGCTGCATAAATGAAAGGTTTGAAGGCTGAACCAGGCTGCCTTCGAGAGTGGATAGCACGATTAAATTGACTCTCGCTGAAATCACGGCCTCCCACCATGGCTTTCACAAACCCAGTTTTTGGATCAAGGCAAAGCAAAGCACCCTGGACGAAAGGCTCTTGCTCCAGGGTGAGAATAGGGAGTTGATCTTTTTTTGGAATCTCTTTGACCCTCACATAAATAACATCTCCAGGGCGAAGAAGATCTCCTGGAGTTTTTACTTTTGGAGGTTTGTAATTCGGTGTCGGTTTAACTTTTAGGGCCCAGGCCATTTCGGAGAAAGGTAGAATTCCTTTTCTCTCCTCAAGCCAAACCGTGTAAAGCTTCTTCGAATCATCTTTGGAGAGGATCACCCCTTCCAATATTTCGTTTTGTAAAAGGGGGTTCATCGCCCCTTTGTTCTTCTTTAAAACTTCCTTCAGCTCTTTTTCAGAAGAAGTGTGCAAAGGGCCTCGAAACCCCTGCCTCTTATCCAGCTCTCTGAGCCCTTTTTCCATCGATTTCTGAGCCATTCTTTGAAGGGAAAGATCGAGGGTGGTATAGATCCGCAACCCCTCTTGGTAAAGTTTTTCTTTTCCATACTTCCTTTCCACCTGGTATCGGATGAACTCCGTGAAATAGGGGGCTTTACTGAAATAGGCGCTTTCCTTTGATTGGATTTTCAATGGAATCCGAAGAGCTTTTTCTTTCTGATCCGCAGAGATAAAACCCAATTCGCTCATTCGGGTGAGAACATACATTTGGCGGTCTTTCGCTTTTTTTAGATTATTGACCGGAGAGTAGCGGCTTGGGGCTTTGACCAGACCTGCCATCATGGCCATCTCCGCCAAATTGAGTTGTTCCACTCGTTTACTGAAATAACTCTCAGCCGCCGCTTCCACCCCATAGGCGCCATTTCCCAGATAGATATTATTGAGGTAAAGGGTGAGGATTTCCTCTTTGGTCAAATTCCGCTCTAAACCGAAGGCGTAGGCGACCTCCTTCAATTTTCGGAATAAACTTCTCTTGGGCGTGAGGAAAAAGGTCTTCGTCACTTGCTGGGTGATGGTACTTCCTCCCTGAACAATTCTGCCGGCGAGGAGATTTTTCAACATCGCACGCAGAATTCCTTTATAATCCACGCCTTTATGCTCGAAAAATTCCGCATCCTCTGCAGCGATGAAAGCATGGACGAGCTGTTTAGGGAATTTTTCATAAGAGATGGGAATTCGATTATCCATTAAAAATTTTCCGATGACTTCATCTTCTTCAGAGTAAACGATAGAATAGGCATTGAGGTTTCTTTCCTTCAGGGGTGTAAAATCTGGGAGGCTTTTGGAATAATAAAAGAAGAGGAGGGTTCCAAAGAGGAGTATTAAAAGGACGCAGAGGAAGAGGGTGTAGAGGGCATAGAAGATCGCTCCTTTCTTCCTTTTCTTTTTAGAATGATGATGTTTTTTCATGAAGAGAAAACATAAACCAAAAAAGGGAAAACCCTGCAACCCGGGTCTTCCCTTTTTTTAGGAACATTTCCTCGGATGGTCATTTTTTCTTTTTGGTGATTTGGGCCTTTAATTCATCTACTTGCTTTTTCAATGCTTCGTTCTCAGCCGTCAGAGAGCTAATCGTTGCCTCTTTTTCAGCAGCCTTCTGAATCTCTTCTTTCAATTTTTGAACTTCCAGTTTGAGCTTATCATTGTCCGATTTGAGGCTGGTGTTTTCGCCCTTCAGCTTTTCATTTTCCGCTTTGATATCTGCCCCACATCCGACTAAGGCGGTCAGCATCATTCCGATTACGAACAACGACATCATGGCGGCAATTGCCTTTCTCATTTTCCCTTCACCTCCTTCTTCTCATTGGTTGTTTTCGCATCTCTTTCATCACATTATAGAGACCCCAGGTTAAAAAATCAAATCATTTTTTTAAACTTGACAACTCGTCTGTTTTAAAGGGATAGTGGAACGCAAAGAATTCAATATAGGGCGAGCTTTTCTTCACCTGAGGTCACTCGTTCAGGCGAGGGCGAGAGGAGAGGAAAAGGTGGAACAAAAACAGGGTTTCGGTTGTCTATAAAATAAGGAGAAGAATAAGTTTTTTATGAAGACTTCTCCCAAAACTCAAAAAGAATTGATCGAGAGATGCAAGGTGGGGGATGAAAGGGCTTTTACGGAAATGGTCCTGCACTCCCAAAAAAGGGTGTTTAACCTCGCTTACCGGATGTTAGGCAATATGGAAGAAGCGAAGGATTTAGCCCAAGAGGTCTTCCTCTCGGTCTTCGAATCCATCAAGGGGCTGAAGGAGGAGGACAAATTTGATGCTTGGCTCACACAGATCACCCTCAACCATTGTCGGAATCGTTGGAAATATTTGAACCGGAGGCGATATTTCCATTCCGATTCATTGGACGACCCGATAGAGACAGAAGAAGGGAATACGCAAAGAACGGTGGTTGATCCTTCGGATCATCCCGAAGCCATTTACGAAAAGAAGATGGTCCAGCAACTGATTCAGAAAGGGCTTCTGAAACTCAAGCGGGATCAAAGAGAACTCATCGTGCTGAGGGATCTTCAGGGATTTTCCTATGAAGAAATAGGTGAGTTGCTTCACCTTCCAGCGGGAACGATAAAATCAAAACTTCACAGGGCAAGAATGGATCTGAAAGGGATCTTAGAGCAGTTTGCTCATTGAGGAGAATGGAGAGGTCTATGGAATGTGAAAAAGCACGAGATCAGTTTTCCTCCTTATGGGAAGGGGAGTTGATACCCTCTGAGGAAAAAAACATAAGAGAACATCTTGCCTCTTGTCCAATATGCCAAAAAGAATTTGAGCGTTTCGAAAAAATGATGGATTGGCTTCGCTCTGTCGAAGAGGTGGACCTCCCAGAAAGATTTTTAGCTGAGCTTCATAAGAAGATGGAGGAACGGCGAAGGGCTTCTCAGATCAATAAGCCTAGAGAGAAAGGGTTTGTCTTCCCGCTCTCCTTTAAGCTACCCGCCCAGGCAGTCGCCATGGTGGCCATTGTATTTTTGGTGCTATATCTTACTAAGATGATGCCCATGGAGGTCCGTCATATGAAGGATACAAAACCCCCTTTGGCCACCTTTGATGAAGAAAAAAAGTCTGGGGAGATACTGTCTCAAAAAGAGAGGGGTCCAGAGCATAGGAGCGTGGAGATTCCTCCTCATGCATCTCGCCCAAAGGAGAAGCAATTTGTCCAAGCCCCTATCCCTGAAGAGGAAAAACCCGAAGGAATGCTTGTTCCACCCATCAGGCAAGAAGCGATGAAGGCAGAAGTCCAACCCCATCAACCGGAGATCATGGCCGATCATCAGATGGAGTCAGAGGAGGGTGCGAGGGGAAGAACCCCAAGCCCAGGTTTAGAAAAAGGAGAGAAGGAATTGTCTGTAAAGGAGAAGTCGGCTCTTGCATCGAAATCCCATTTAGAAATGATATTGAAAGTTTCCGATCGTGAAGCAGCCACCCTTAAACTTCAAGGGTTAATCAAACAATTTGGAGGGGAGATCGTTGTCAGAGAGGAAAACATCTTTGTTGCTTCTTTGCCTACCGCCTTATTATCAGACTTTGAACAGCAATGGATCAAGCAAGGTGGGTCCTTCCAAACAGATAAGATGGTATTTCAAAAACAGAGACCGGAGGGTTCGAGGAGTTTCTTAAAGAAGGGAAAAGAGGAGGTGGATCAAAAAAGCAAAGGACAAACCAAACTCGAATCCGATCAAGAAAACCGCACCATCGTTCGTATCCTGCTGATTCAAGAATAGTCCTCCTTCACCCTGCTATCCATGAGGGAATGAGATGGGTGAACCCTAACCATCGATCACCCACTTAAATATCTAAATGACCAATCCTATCGATATGGCTGCCCATTTCATTGAAAGTGATCAACGGTCAGTAGTGGATCGGTTTGACTTCTCAGACTAAGTTTTGTATAAATAAAATCAATGACTCATCGAGAACGATCCAGATTCTTATTCCAGCGATGGTTGAGCAAGGGGATAGATTCCTTAATGAAGGAAGGAGAGATTTCATGAACAGACCATTAAAGTATATGGGAATGGGATTGATCGTCCTGTCATTATGGATTGGTTTTGGCGAGAGAGGGTGGCCAGAGGAGCGTTATACGGTTAAACCGGGTGATACCCTTTATGGAATTTCAAAATCTTATGGTATCAGTATTGAGTCGTTAAAAAAAGCCAACAACTTAGAGAGGGATTGGCTCAGGCCCAAACAAGTTCTCACGATTCCCATCCCGACACGGAAAAACCAAAAAGAAGATGCAAGAGGGACTTCTAACCTGACCGGTAAAGAGATTTCAGGGAAGACAGAGACCTACGTCGTCCAAAAGGGAGATAGCCTTTATTGTATTTCGAAAAGAACAGGTCTTTCAATTGAAGAAATTAAAAAGATGAACAACCTACCCACCTCGACCTTAAGGGTTGGCCAAATCCTCCAATTTACAAAATATGAAAGTCGATTGGATGAGGAGGCAGAACTACTGGAAGATGGGAGAGAGATGATTGGATCGACACAGACAGAAGGTGAGAAAAGAGAGGGAGACGCCTCTGCCCCTCTTGGAAAATGGAACGGTTCAGAGGAAAGAAGTCTTTTTGTGAGAGTGGTGAAGACCTTCATAGGAGTTCCTTATAAATTAGGTGGGTCCACATTAAAAGGGATTGATTGTTCAGCCTTCGTCAAGAAGATTTATGAGATTTTTAATATCCAGCTACCCAGGACCGTTAGGGATCAACTTTCCATTGGGAAAAGAGTTGAGAGAGATCAGTTGGAAGAAGGAGACTTGGTCTTTTTTAAACGGCAAGAGAATCGTGCCCATGTGGGGATCTACATTGGGGACAATCAATTTATCCATGCCTCCTATCGTAATCGGGAAGTCAAGATCGATCATTTGGATATGCCCTATTTCCATACCCGGTTTATTCAGGGCGTTCGTGTGTTGGAACTGGAACGAGAGAGTTAGTGAAGCCTCCTGTCAACGGGTCGGGGCTTGAGGGGTACTTGCCGTCCAAAAGGATTTCTAAAAACCATTGATCAATGAAGGAGACGATGAAATGATACTCACCATCAATCCCAAAAATCCTCAACCAAGGTTGATCCGTAAGGTCGTGGAAGTGGTAGAGGGGGGAGGGGTGATTGGATATCCCACGGATACGATCTATGGAATAGGATGCGACCTATTCAATCCAGAGGCGATTCGGAAAGTCCACCGATTGAAAAAATTGGAGGCGAAGAAACCCTTAAGTTTCATCTGTTCTGATTTGAAGGATATCAGTCGTTATGCTTATGTCTCCAATTATGCTTATAAAATGATGAAACGTTTGCTCCCGGGCGCTTACACCTTTGTGTTAAAGGCGACCAAATTGGTTCCCAAGATCGCCCTGACTAAACAGAATACGGTCGGGATTAGAATCCCCGACAACAAGATATGCTTGGCCCTTGTCAAAGAATTGGGACACCCGATCATCAGCACCAGTGTGGATAAACCGGATGAGGGTTTATACAATGATCCTGTCGAGATCGAAGAACGCTTTGGAAAACAGTTAGACCTCGTCATCGATGGAGGGGTCATTGTCGCCGAGCACTCCAGCATCGTTGATCTCACCGATGATCTTCCCAAAGTGATTCGAAAGGGAAAAGGCGATGTAAGCCTTTTCCAATAATGTCGAGTGGCGGAAGATAGATCACCTTAAGCAAACCATGATTATCGATTGTCATACCCATGTCTTTCCAGATAAGATAAGAAAAAATCGGGAAACCTTCTGTGAAAGGGATGAGGCATTTTCGTCCATTTATAAAAATTCGAAAGCAAAAATGGTGGGTGTGGATGACCTCATTGCCTCCATGGACGAATCTCAAATAGAACGTTCTGTCATCTGTGGATTTCCTTGGAACCAGCCTGAATTCTGCTTTCTTCATAACCAATATCTGATGGATTCTGCTTCACGGTATCCAAACCGGTTGATTGTTTTTGTAAACCTACTTTTTTCAAATCCAGATTGGTCGGAGAAGGAGTTGGATCGAGCGATCAAAGGAGGGGCAAGAGGGGTAGGGGAGATCGCTTTCTATCAAGATGCGATGACCCCTCGAGACATCCATTCTATGAAACCGATCCTCACCCGAATGGAAAAGAAAGGGATTCCGCTTCTCCTCCATACCAATGAAACAATCGGCCATTTCTACCCGGGAAAGGGGAGGACACCGCTTGAACGATTTTATGAATTGATCCTTTCTTTTCCAAACCTTCCCATCATTTTGGGACATTGGGGAGGGGGCTTACCCTTCTATGAATTGATGCCAGAGGTGGCCAAGAATATGACCAATGTCTATTACGACACGGCCGCCTCACCCTTTCTCTATTCGAAGAAGATTTATGCGATCGCCAGTGAGATGGTCGGAATAGAGAAGATTTTTTTCGGAACAGACTTCCCCCTCATTTCACCTCATCGATACTTTAAAGAGTTAGAAACATCGGGCCTTTCAAAAGGAGATCGAGAAAAGATCCTCGGCCTCAATTTTTCAAAATTAATGGGAAAAAATTAAATTGCCTTTATTATTTCTCTTTGGAAAAGGATATCCGCTATCGGTCTTTCTCTTCCCACACTGAAAAATTATTTTGGGTATGCTGAAAACACATTTATCCTCCAAAGAGTTACTCCTTATTTCAGAAACTTACAAAAAGAGATCGGCAAATCTCCAACTATTTATTTTAACGACATAGGGCTTCGAAATGATGCTCTTGGAATTTTTGGTCGCCTTATTCGTCCGGATGACTTAGGTTTTGTTTTTTCGTTCCTATTTCTTAATGTCCAACCTCCCTTCGTATTTTCATATGATCGCTTTGCATCATGCCCTTCGTCATAGGCAGGTCTTTAGGGGTAGGTTAAAAAGGTAACAGAGTAGGTCCCAACCTATTTTAGACTCTTTCTCAAAAAGTTGGAGATTCCGGTAGCTAAAATGGTCCCATCCTCTTTTGCCACGCGGGCTTTTGCTCTGATCAGCCTTCTATTTATTTCTGTAATCTCTCCATAGACATTCAATGGTTCGAGGATCGGAGCCGGCTTTTTGAATTTAATCTCTAAAGAGGCGGTGACCGCTTCATAGCCTAATTCATAGATCAGTTTTGCCATGGCTTCATCTAACAAGGTACTGATGATTCCTCCATGGACGATGCCATCCCAACCTTGAAAGGTCGGGCCTGAGATAAACGTCGTTTTGAGGGTTTGATTCTCCTTATCGATCTCAAACTTCAATTTCAACCCATTCGGGTTATTCTCTCCACAGACAAAACAATTCCCATAGGATTCGAATTTCATCATATTCCTCGTTGACTTGATTTCATTGCTATCATATAGTTTTAAAAGAAGGTTTGTCAACCAATGAGAAAGAATGACCCTTATCTTCAGGTGGCCATAGCGGCAGCGAAAGAGGCAGGACGGATCCAGAGACGCCGCTTCGGTGGATCCCATCAAGTGGAGTATAAGGGCGACATTAATCCGGTCACAGAAATAGACACCCTCTGTGAAAAAATCATTGTTCAGATGATTTTAGATTCCTTCCCAGATCATGATCTTCTGACTGAGGAGAGACCATTTGAAGGGAAGGGTTCGCCATGGAGATGGATTATTGATCCCCTTGATGGGACGACCAATTATTTTCATGGATTCCCCTGTTTTTGCGTTTCGATTGGGCTGGAGGAGGAGGGGGAGGTAAAATTGGGGGTGGTTTATAACCCGATGCTTGATGAACTCTTTCATGCCGTAAAAGGAAAGGGAGCCTTTCTGAATGGCCACCGAATCCAGGTGTCTCGTGTTAATGAATTAGACCGAAGTTTTATCAGCACAGGGTTTCCCTATGATGTCCGAGAACATACGGATTTTTATCTTCGTTATTTTCGAAGGTTTATTTCAAAAAGTTTTGCTGTTCGGAGACCAGGCTCTGCGGCTCTCGACCTGAGCTATCTGGCGGCAGGCCGTTTCGATGGGTTCTGGGAATTGAAGCTTCACCCCTGGGATGTAGCGGCAGCAACTTTAATGATTAGTGAAGCAGGAGGGAAAGTGACCGACTTTCAAGGTCAGCCCTTCAACATCTATTCTGAAGAAATCCTGGCATCTAATGGCTTGATTCATGAAGAGATGCTCAAAATCATCCAGACCATTCAATAAAGCGCATAGAGACTTCGATCTAAATAAACGAGAAAGCGTTGAAAAAGCAGAGTCATCTTTTTGAGAAAAAAGGGAAGGATTTATTGAAGAGGGAGGCACCGCTGGCTGATCGAATGCGGCCTCGGACATTGGATGAATTTGTTGGTCAAGGCCATGTTCTCGGTCCAGGTAAGATTCTTCGCCAAGCCATTGAATCCGATCACCTTCCATCCATGATTTTATGGGGACCTCCAGGGTCTGGCAAAACGACCTTAGCCATGATCGTCGCCTCCACCACAGGTGCTCAATTTCTTGCTTTCAGCGCCGTCCTTTCAGGTGTAAAGGAGATCAAAGAAGTCATTCGTGAGGCAGAAGAAGAGTGGCGATATCATAAAAGGCGAACGATCCTTTTTGTGGATGAGATTCATCGGTTCAATAAGGCGCAGCAAGATGCTTTTCTTCCCCACGTGGAAAAAGGAACCATCATCCTCATCGGTGCGACCACAGAGAACCCTTCCTTTGAGGTGATCTCTCCGTTGCTCTCCCGAACCAAAGTCTTTACCCTTGAGGCCTTAACAGAAAAAGAGATTGAGTTAATCTTGGATCGAGGGTTAAGGGACGAGGAAAGAGGATTGGGTCAGTTTATGGTGGAGATCGACCCAGAGGTTTTCAAAGGGATTTGTTTGATTGCCAACGGTGATGCGAGGATTGCACTGAACGCACTGGAAATGATCGTTCTGACCACCCCTCCGGACCCCAAGGGAATTCGTCATATTAAAAAAGAGGATTTGGAGGAAGTCCTCCAGAAGAAAGCCTTCTTGTATGATAAATCAGGTGAAGAACATTACAATCTCATCTCCGCCTTCCACAAAAGTCTCAGAGGGAGTGACCCCGATGCCGCTCTCTACTGGCTTGGAAGAATGTTAGAAGCTGGAGAGGACCCTCTCTATATCGCCCGAAGGATGATTCGGTTTGCTTCCGAAGATGTGGGGATTGCCGATCCCCAGGCATTGCAGGTTTCCGTTGCAGCCATGGAGGCATTTCACTTTGTCGGCCTGCCGGAAGGGGATTTAGCTCTCGCCCAGGCAGCGGTTTATTTAGCGACGGCTCCCAAATCCAATGCCCTTTATACTGCAATGATCGGAGTGAAAAAAGATATCCGGGAACTTGAGAATTTGCCTGTACCCCTCCATATACGCAATCCGGTAACCCCACTGATGAAGGATCTGGGGTATGGGAAGGATTATAAATATCCGCACGATTATCCGGAACACTTCGTTGAAGAGGAATATTTGCCTGAAAACCTGAAAGGGAGAACTTACTATCGTCCGACCGAACAAGGATTTGAGAAGGAGATCAAAAGGCGGCTCGAAGTCTGGAGGAAGAAGAAACTGGAGAGAGACATCAAAAAGGAGGGTTGATATCCAGGGTTTCTTTTAAGGCAACTTCTAAAAATGTCATTCCTGCGGAAGCAGGAATCCATAAGCTTTTGAAATTACTGGACTCCCGCTGGAGTTTACCCCGTACCTGATACGGGGCGGGAGTGACGAATTAG
>JACAEV010000204.1 GCA_013388645.1 Syntrophaceae bacterium
GATCCGATTCTGGTGTGAAGGGAAGTTGATCGATACCCATAAAGTCAAAAGCTCTGATCTCGAAGGTGTGCACTTTTAAATTGAAAAGTGTGCACTTTTAAAAAGTTGGTAACAGTGAGATCAAACAAAGTATGTGGTTCCCCAGTGATGGGATTACAATTAGATTGAAGTTCCTATGGAGGTAGTTTATATTTGGAACTACAGTAAAAATGGAGGCCAACGAGGGAGACTTTTCATGGTGAGAAAGATCAGGCGGTCTGTTTGTCCATATGATTGTCCGGACGCTTGCGGACTTTTAGTCGAAGTCATAAATGGAAAAGCGGTCAAAGTCTCCGGTGACCCTGAACATCCTTTTACAAGAGGGACTCTTTGTGTCAAGATGAATCGCTACCAAGAAACTGTCCATTCACCACTACGCCTCACTCAACCTCTGTTAAGAACAGGAACGAAAGGCTCTGGAGAATTTCGTCCCATTCCCTGGGAAGAGGCTATGGAACGGATCATAGAGCGGTGGCAAAAGATCATCGATCAGCATGGCTCAGAGGCTATTCTTCCTTACTCCTATGCTGGAACTATGGGTCTCATCCAGCGAAATGCCGGCCATCCTTTTTTCTATCGGCTGGGAGCTTCTCGTCTCGACCGCACCATTTGCTCTCCAGCTAAAGAGGTAGGTTGGAAGGTGGTGATGGGAGAGACACCCGCTCCCCATCCTGACGAGGTGGCAGAAAGTGACTTGGTCATTCTCTGGGGGATCAATGCGGTGGCTACCAATATCCATTTCCTCCATGGTGTGAAAAAAGCCAAACAAAAGGGGGCAGCGATTTGGCTTATTGACACCTACCAGAATATTACGTCATCTGTGGTTGATCAAACGTACATCGTTCGGCCAGGAAGTGATGGCTCGCTTGCTTTGGGATTGATGCATCTTCTCGTCCGGGATAACCTGATTGACCGGGATTTTCTCGAATCACATGTTCAAGGCTTTGAAGAATTGAAAGAAAAAATTCTTCCAGACTTCACGCCTGAAAAAGTGAGTTCTCTTGCAGGTCTTCCCAAAGAAACCCTTGAGTCTATAGCAAGAACCTATGGGACAGCTATAAACCCTTTTATCAGGGTTGGAAGCGGACTTTCTCGATATGGTAATGGAGCCATGACCATCCGCACCATTGTTTGTCTACCTGCCTTAGTAGGAGCTTATTGGAAAAAGGGGGGTGGATGTTTTACCAGCACCAACACGGCCCGGGCTTTTGCCATGAATGAAGTCCTGAGAGAAGATTTTATGGCAAAGAAGACCCGTATCATTAATATGAACCGTCTTGGCTGGACCTTGAATGAACTGAAAGGTCCTCCGATCCAAAGTCTTTATGTCTATCATTCTAATCCGGCATCTGTCACTCCTGATCAGAATCAGGTATTAAAGGGTCTGTCGCGAGAAGATCTCTTCACGGTCGTTCACGAGAGATTCATGACAGACACAGCGCGCTACGCAGATATCGTCTTGCCTTCCACCTCCTCTCTTGAGCATAGCGACCTTTACCGCTCCTATGGCACCTACTGTATTCAGCGCGCCAAAGCAGTTATTCCTCCAGTTGGGGAAAGCAAATCAAACTGGGAGGTCTTCTGCCTTTTAGCTGAGAGGATGGGATTTGACAAACCCTTTTTCCATCAAACCGCTGATGATCTGATCAACCATCTCCTTTCCATTCCCAGCCCGATGAGGGAAGGTATTGACCAGAAAGCCTTTGCCATGGGAAAGGCGGTGGAGATTCCTCTCCCATCCGATGCACGTACCCATTTCAAAACTCCTTCTGGAAAGATTGAAATACTCAATCCAAGAGAATCTCATCCTCTGCCCTGTTATCTTCCTCCTTATGAAGGGGATTATCCCTTTCGCTTGATGACGGGTCCCAGCTTTTATGCCCTCAACTCCTCTTTCAGAGAAAGAGAGGATCTTCTTAAGAAGGAAAAGGCGATGTTCCTTCAGATGAATCCAACTGATGCAGAAGCGAAAGGAATGAAGGAGGAAGATCCTGTCATTGCCTTTAACCAGCTCGGTGAAGTCTCCTTTTTTCTTCATATTACTCCAAAGGTTCCATCGGGTGTGGTGGTTGCCGAAGGGGTTTGGTGGCTGAATCACTGTCCAGGTCCTCGTTCTGTGAACACCCTGACCTCTCAACGTTTAACCGACCAGGGAGGAGGAAGCACGTTCTATGACAATACGGTGGATGTGAAACTGTATCAAGAATGAACGGCGTGTCCTAAATAATGAATTAAGTAATAGGAGTTGCGAGGTTGATTGCAATCTGTTCCTCCATAAACTCCGGCTTAACTTGCAGGCCCTACTAATTTCTATTATCTCATATTATGATGATCTCGTAAAAAGTCTGGAAAGGCCATTTTCTGTCATTCCTACGCATGCAGGAATCCAGTATTTTCATGTAGTTAGAATTCACTGGATTCCCGTTTTCACGGGAATGACGACTTTTTACGATTCCATCATATTATCTATTCCGATCCGTTCAGAAACTTCATATTACAATGCTTCTGCAATAATTTCATCTGGTATCGGTAAGTCTGGACTTGGTTTGACTTTTAGCCATCTCAATGCAGCCAGATTTCGAATTGTATGAGCAACTTCTTTGTCATCAAGTTTAGGACGGCGGCGCTGTTTCCATTGCATGACTTCCGTTAAGACTTCGGTTTCAGAAGGTTGCTCTTTTTTTCTACTTGCCAATATATTGGCAGTAAAGAGAACAGTTGCTACAACTTCGGATTGCTTCGTTTGCATACGCATGAATAGGTCTGTTGTTTTTTCAATAATTGGCTCCCATTGAACCAGTTCATCCATATAAGCTTTCCGTGCATCTGAAAAAGTTAACCCAACTTTAACTGCAAACATTCGTCCAAGCTGCTCTTCTCGTATTAAGCCATTATTGACTAATCGGGCGATAACACTCTTCAATTCGGGGGAGAAAGGACCAAAACTTGACTTTTGGTAACTTAGCCCCGTGGGCAAACCTTCTTGGGTCGCTATATATGCAATTTTTTGAAATGTAGTTCGACCTACAGGCCAATGATAAGGTTCTTGCTCTAACCGGTTTAGAATCTCTACTAAAGCAACCCATGCGGGCTTAACCCTTTCTGGAGCCAATTCTGGCTTTGTAGATTTAATATCAATTTCTTGTTCAAGGAATTCAGGTTGTAGCTCTTCGTGTGGGGTGCCATGAGGTGCATAGAGTTCCACAGAAATTTCTAATTGATTCAAAAAGCGGTATAGAGTTGGTCCCACTATCTTCCATTCCAATTGACCTTGACCACATCCAAGTGGGGGGGCAGCCAGAGACGTGATTCCCCATTCTTTATAATGTTGAAGCAAATATTTTAAACCTTTTACAATATCCTCAATGCGTGACACTGACCGCCAATGGCCCTTAGTCGGAAAGTTCAAGATCCAGGGTGGTGTAAGCCTCTTGTACAAGTAAGGCCTACCTAGCCTAATTTCTTTACGATTGCACCGGGCCAAATAATCATTGAACATATCAGGGAACCTCTCTTTAAATTTGAGTGCGATTCCCTTGCCCATGATTCCTACACAATTAACTGTATTCACAAGGGTTTGTGCTTTTGACTCCAGAATATCGCCCATCAAAACTTTAACCATTTCCTCCTCCCTATCTGAAAAAAAGATATGGATTAATTGCCACAGGAATATCAACTCCCAACGCATCAAGAGTAGTTTTTGCATCCTGGCAGGAAACATAGGCTCCCATAATAAGAATTGGGTCTATCCAATCTGGAACCAAAACTTCCGCACATTTTGCTGACTTACGGCGCATTGCCTCGAATGGGTCAGGATTAGTCCAGTATTCAGCAAATGTCATCTCTTTATCAACGATGGAAAGACCCATGGGGGCAGGTGCAAAACGTGCATAATCACTTGATGCATTCCTATCGGTAATAACAACTCCTGGCAAGTCGAGGATTTCTGCACTTATACGTAAGATACAAAGATCAATATGTTGAGATTGCCGAACATAAAGCATTGGATTTCTTGCATGGAAATATAGATTGACATATTCGTGCAATGGACGCCCCCCGGGAACAATTTTCTTTTCTCTTCGTTCCTGTATCTCCTTCATAGCAACAGAATTATGGTCTATCTTCTTCGATTGTTTATAGGAAACTATGCCCTTCGTCATAATCGAGGGAACATTTCTAATTTTAGTGATATAGTGTAGTTCCATTAGGTCATTTCGATCCATAAATTCTCTTAAAAAACGCCCTCAATTTGAATGCCTTAATTATTAATCTCAGTCCAAATAGTAATCTGTTTCAATTAACCCATCAACCCAATATAACTAACAAGTTTCAGCTCAGGTTCTTCGGCTGTAATGGTTGGCTTTTCTACAGGAGTTATTGGATGATTACCCCTAAAATCTCGTAGGCTAATAATTAATGCCTCCTCAGACAACGCTCTATTACTCCATAGTTTTCTTAAGTCATGAAGATAAATATCGGGAAGGGGTGTTGAGAAATATTCTAACAGATCTGAGACCCTATTCCCTAATACCTGAAGCCAATTAACAATCTGGTTCTGAGGGCTCTTAAGCTTTGGGGGTTTCAAACTGGCTGTCCTCAAACGGGCGAGGATATGTTCCCTTATCTTATTAATAATCTCATAGGGATCAAAATCGAGCTCAACTCGCGGTTGATCTTTTTTACATCTAATAAGACGTATCACCTCTAATTTATTTTCGGAAAGTCTGTCAGCATTAAGGTCGTAATAGCACCAATAATGGCGTTCCTTGTCCTTAAAAGAAGCAAAAAGTCCATGCTGCCCTTGCTTTCTGAAACCACTTCCAACCCCATTAGGTATTCTTCTTATCCTATCCTCTCCTATCTCCTTTATGTATTCAAGAAGCTCTTCCTTTAAAAATTCTCCAATTGCTAATTCAGAAAGTCCCTCTAACTCATCTAAAACTTCTGCTTTCCCGGCAAAAAGCTCTCGGATATAACCAAAGTCTTTAGGACTTGGTATCTCTCCAAGGATCGAAGCATCCAAGCCAACACTGAGATTTATAGCTTCAAGTTTCTGGTAGAGGCGTTGCAAAATTCTCAATATTGATTCAAGGGCGTCTTCCGGAAAGAAATTATAAAGATAGATAAAAGCATGGGTGGATTTTAAACGATCTATTCTACCTATTCTCTGAACCAGGCGAACCGGATTCCAGGGTAAGTCATAATTTATGACCGTGTCAGCATCCTGGAGGTTTTGCCCTTCTGATAAAACATCGGTGCTTAAAAGGATTTGTATCTCTTTTTCAGACCCTTTTATATCCGGACGGTCATTGGAAACTGGAGAAAAACGAATAATTCGATCCTTTCTTTCAAAAGGTTTAACCTCGCTATCTGTAATACTAATCTTTTCAGGCTGGAGGTCTATCTCATTTAAAAATCTCTCAACATCCTTTCTATCCTCCTTCGATGCCTTTGTTAAAAGCCACTCCTTATTTCCTCCGAGGTATCTGTGAAGATAACGCATTGTATCTTTAAAGTACCCAAAGATAATAACCTTCTTCCCCTTTAAATTTTTCAATTCGTCAATTAAAGCTTGCAATTTAGCATCTTGTTTTGGCTTGATATTTTCAACTTTCTTATAAATACCCTTAAGCACCTCTATATCTTTATTGACGCAAGAGCGGATTTTATCTATTTCATAGTCTGCCATATTAATTGTTGGGAGCGTCTCCAGGTGTAATTCAAAAGCTTTTTCTTCCTCTTCCTCAAATTCGTCAGTCTCAAATTCCTGAAAATATTTTCGATAGCTTTCTCTATCCAATAATCGGCCTCTATCAAAAATATCAAGAAATCTCTCTTGAAAATCGATTAGCCTTTTTGTACTAATTCTAAAAGCTTCAATGCTCGATTCCAGCCTCTTTAATAAAAGAACCTTCAAAATTCCAATGACAGACTCATTTCTGCCAAGCTTCATTAAGTAATCATTTACCTCCTTCTCTTTCCACCCCTTTGAGAGTAAGGTCTCCTTTAGGCCATCA
The DNA here is from genome assembly GCA_013388645.1 of Syntrophaceae bacterium. GTDB lineage: Bacteria > Desulfobacterota > BSN033 > BSN033 > UBA1163 > UBA1163. Next base: position 6,057 of record JACAEV010000204.1, read on the forward strand.
AAAAGTTCCAGTTGAAGCCCCTTCGTTTCCTTTCTGTAACTTTCGACGTTATAGCTTGCGAGGATAAGGTTTTCGATTGCCTTAGAACATTCCTCGTAAATTCCTTGATATGTTTCATCAATATTGTATCGAATGATATTCAACTTTCTTTCCGGGAAGCTTATTGTCTCCCCATCAATTTTTGCATGGGAGTAGTATTTCCTGATAAACGGGCGGCTTCGGCGGACTGCAATCTCTTCCAAGAGGTCATACAGGGTATCTTTATCCCGATCAGCCTTCAGGAAGTAGCCCCATAGGCTTGTAATGCCAGCAGATTTAAAGAAATCGTCGCTATCCTTAGTGATTAGTCTTAGCTGGTTATAAAGGTCAAAGACATTGTTATTTACAGGAGTGGCGGTGATCAAAACAACCTTTTTTGGTTTTCCCTGGATTATTGTGGAAACGAGATTTTTCCAACAAATTGTCTGGCTGTTACGAAAATTATGCGATTCATCCACAACGATTAGATCATAATCAGCATAATTTTCTACAGGAAAATCTCTGCTGACTTTCTCACGATGAACAATATCTGCCCTTATCCCTGCATCCTTCAACTTTGGCTCCCATAAGATATCTTTTAATTGAGCCGGGCAAATGATCAAAGCTTTCTGTCTCAATCGATAAGCAAAATCATCGAGTATCCTTAAAGCCAAATAGGTTTTGCCGAGCCCAACGGAATCGGAGAGGATCACACCCCCATATCGGTCAATCGCCTGTAAAGCAGCTAAATATCCATCTCTCTGAAAATCAGCAAGGATGATCGGGCTTGGGATTTCATCAGTTGGTGATACTTCTGCAAACTTATCTTCAAAATAACTATATAGGGTTTTTAGATAAACTTCATAAGGTGTATAGTAAGCGGTAAAATCGGAATAAAGGGATTTTAAATCCTCTTTATATTCCTCACTTTCATTCCACAGCTCCTCAAATTTCCTCTTAACTTCACTAACTGCAACTTGCTGCTTCTGGACCATATTGAATTCAGTATTATGGGTCAAACCCGCCTCTGTAAAGTTGGAGGATCCCGAGATTGCTATTGAGCCGATAATAGGCACTCCTTCAATGATGTAGAATTTTCCATGGTAAAAGTGTTTCTTATAGATTTTGATTTGAACATTTGAATTTTCAAGCCATTTTAAAAAATCCTGGATAGAGCCTCTTGCCTCAGGAGAATCCATATTCTCCTCCGCCTCTTGGCGAAGCTCTTCAATAAAAAGTTCCGGTGGACGAATATCAAGAGGGGAAAGCGCTCTACCAAGTAGAATAGCAACCTTCTTGGCCTCGCTTAACTTGTTCTTGATAAGTTTAAATCCCCCGAGATTGAAGTATCCTGAAGCGATATAGACATTTGCCACAGGGGTAATCACTTCATTCAATATGTACCCTAATTTTCTTTCTGGGGTGCTATTATCTATAATATCAGGTATTGTCATCTTCCCCACCCTTGGTGCTTTCATTATAAAGCTGAATTAAACCCATATATCGCTTAACCGAAGTGACTATATCCGCCTCCCTCTTATCTTTAAATAACTTTTTCTTCATGGCTTTTGTAATGGAGTTATCCGCCAATGGAGGATGGTTATCATATAATGCATCAAGAAATTTAACGATTTCGATTTGACCATCCTTTTCAAAAATTACCTTATAAAAAGGTAGCAAAATATTGAAGAAAATCTCTAACCCCCTTGCCTGGCCAATGCCTTTGAATGATATGATTCTATTTACAATTTGTGAGGCATTCTTTTTATTTAAAGACGAAGTAAAGTTCTCTTGAATCCTTTGCCTGAAAAATTCATAAATTCCATTTTCACAGGATTCAGAAAAGAAACCGGAAATACTTTTAATCCTTCTTTCAGGAAAGTTCGGAGGCCTCACCCCCTGATATTTCCAGACATTCTTTTTCATTTTTAAAGAGACATCAAAATCTTTTGGCAATCCGCTTTTCGAATTTATAAGTCCACCTCTGTAAAGAAGAGCTTTCTCAATTATTTCTTGATCTTTAAATTTGCAAATTTCTGAATAGGGAAGGATCATCGCCAATTCTTGAAACTGAATTTTATTCTTTTTGTATCCTAAAGAAAGCATAATCTCCCGATATAATGCTTCATCTGGTTGGGCAATCTTCAGAAGATTTCTCATCCGTTCTTTTTTATTTAAAAGCCTTTTCTCACCCAATTGATCAAGATAGGTATCAATATCTTTTTGGTATAATTCTTTTAACAAATAGGGTTTTACTTCTAAAGATTCCATTCCTTATAGTATACCCCTTCATTTTTATTTTTAGGAAGGTTAAAAACCTTATACAACATGTAAAAAGATTTAAACCACTGCTTTTGTTTCCTTGAGTTCATATAGGATGCTTTTAGGTTCGGCAACATGTTCAGATGCATCAAGAATTTCAATAGAAACGATCTTACCTTCCTGGTCATAATCCACAATAATCCCCTCTCTCAATTCGTCGCTTTCAGCAATTGTTTTTTCCTTCAAGATGAGATTTAATGTATCAGTTTCAGGATCATATATAACTTTCATTTCGCTATCTCCTCCTTCCAATATTTTTCAATCTTTGAGGTCTTATAAACCGTTATTACAATGAAACTTCCATTGATTTCTTTACCAATAACTCTTAAAAGCATTTCTTTTTTCTCAGTAATATTTGTATATTTGCTTTGAAGAACTACTCTCCCTTTTCTTGTTATACGGCGTTGATCAGGATTTGTAATAACAGTTTTAACCAATTCTTCGGAAATTTGGCGCCTATTCATCTCGAACCTTGCATGCTCTGTAAAAATAATTTGCATCCTACACACTCCTGGCCTTGACAAGCCTCTGATTAACAAGCTCTATGACCGCCTCATAAACAGCATCACGCTCTCCCTTGGTAAGTCCAAGGATATCAAAGATGATGTTATCAAGCTCCCGACGGTCGGGTTGTTTAAATTCTTCATTTATGTGTAAAATATCGCGTATAGAAATATGTCTGATTGCTATTAAACAATCCCTCTCCGATAAGAAATCAGGGGAAATTGTCAACATAGAGTTAGCCTCAAACACTGCTGTATCAAGTGCTCCCTCTCCGAGGTTCACTCGCCCACATAATTCCTTAGCAAAGAAAAATACTGAAGAGTTCAAAATAACTGTCAAGCACGTTTGCTTTTTAGGTTACTCAAGTTCATATAACCTTTGGTCAACAAACGCTTCAAAAGGTATCTGACCTTGAATATGCCGGTCATTCACTGATTTTTGCCAAATATGGGTTGGCCTCAAATGGCTTCCCACATCCCACCATCTCTGTCTTCCTCTGCATGACGGCCTTTCATGGAATTTCTTTTGCTCTCCCCATTTTATATATTCGAGGGCGTTTGTGCCTTTTAAATCCTTCTTTTCTTTGTGACACATGAAAATTTTGTATTTTAAGTCTTCTGGTTTTATTAGAATTCTCTTGCACTCACGAGGGCTTTTGATGACTGGCTTCAAAAACTCCTTTTCAATGCCCCATTCCTTTATCTTTTCGTCATCGAGATAGAAAAAGTCATTCGCACCTGTTTTAATGCCAAATCTTACCTCAGCAATATCCCCTAATCTTACAAGCTTTCCTTTTCCCTTTTCTAAAATCTTGAAGAATATCTCTGGAGCTCTTAAATATTTTCCTCCCCATTTATTACCAATATAAGGACGGTGCATTGGATCTTTAATCAATTCTTCTTCTCCTTCTTCAGGCATTTCAACCCCTTCTTCAAGAAGTTCACCCTTGCTTTTAGGAAAAACACGATAATCATCAGTAAATAATTTTTCCTGTGTTTCCTCAATTTTAATGAGCGTATCTGGTTTTAGAACTTCCTCAAAGGGTTTCTTGAAGGCGATGAATTTCAATGGATGTAGGGGCAATTCATGAATTGCCCCTACAGATCTCCTAATTAGGACGATAACTGTATTTACGTCCGACTCGGCAAATGTTCGCTTGGCAAGATTATCGATAATATAAACAGGCTCCATGTTTTTAAGTAAGAATTCCTGCAATCCTGCTCCATATCCAACATCGAGCCAGGAATTGGAATTTATGAAACAGAAAACTCCACCAGGCCGGAGCAGGGCAAGGCCATGATAATAAAAATAGACATAGAGGTCGCTCTTTTTATCAATTTTTATATATTCCCCCCAGTGCATCTTAATCGACTGGGCTAATTTTTCTTTATATTCCCTTTTCTTTTCTCGCCATTCCTCTTTGTCATCAAAGTCCTCTTCTCTTTCAAGCGGAAAAGCAACCATTTCCTGCCTTACATAGGGAGGATTGCTGATGACAATATCAAAACCTCCCTTTTCAGCAAATATCTCTGCAAAGTCAATCTCCCAAAGGAAGTAGCCTTTCGTTTCGCCGATATTTATCAAGGCCACCTGGAGCTTTTCTTTTTCTTTACAAAGCATTTTTATCTCGGCTTCTAATTCCTCCTTTTTACCTCTGTAAGTCACCTCTTCTTTATCCTTTACTTTAATCAATTCGATCTGATCCTTGGGAGCACCTTCAACCATTCCCTTTCTTGTTTTTATTTTTTCGTCGATCTTTTTAATCTCTTCAAGCAAAAAATTCCTCAGCAAGTTATGCTGAAGTTTCTCTATTTCATCTTTTTCTTTTAAATCGGCACTCCTTCCCCCTCTGAAATATTCTACTTTTCGATCAACGAGCATTGTAATCTTATCTTTAATGGGCTTTGGTATATAGGCAAATTTCCCTCTTAATGGGATTTGCAATCCTGCAATTTCCTCCACAAGGCTATCACCTTGCCGCATTTTAAATGTTAGATTGGGTAGAAGAGGCTTTGTGTAAATATCCATAAATTTCTCTTCAGTCTCAATGATAAGTGAAAGCCAGAGCCGCAACTCCCCAACCATCACTGCCCAATCTTTTACATCTACACCGTAAAGATTCTCAGAAAGGACTTTATTCTTCAGAGCAAATAGATTTTCCTCCCTTCTATCGATCTTTGAAGAGAGATTTCTCATAATCTCTATTAAAACATTCATCATACCGACTAAAAATGATGCAGATCCAACCGCAGGATCAACGACTTTTACCTTATCTATCGCTTCCTTTATCTTCCTTAAATCGTTTAGGGGCAATTCATGAATTGCCCCTACATCTAAGACTCTTTGTGGTTCAAATACCAACGGGATAAGATCTTTTTTAGGAATCTTTGTTTCTTCGGAGAGATATTCAACGAGAGAAAGCCTGCACATATAATCGATTTCGATTCTTGGAGTATAAAAGATGCCACCTTTGCCCCTTTCCTCTTCTGAAATTAATGACTCATAAACCTTACCGAGCATCTCAGGGTCAACCGCAACCTCAACTTCAAGAGGTTCACTTTCACGTATGGTAAAATTGTACCTTTCTAAGAAACCCTTCTTCTTATCAAGAGGATCTAATTCAAAAAGCAATTGGAATACCTCATCAGGGACTCTAAAACCAATTTCATCCAATTCATTGTCGGTGAAAAGTCCACCGTTAAGAAATGGCATGAGGTTAAAAGATTCTTTGATTTCATCAGGAATATTCAGGGTAAGATATTGATGCTTTTTATTGAATGCGTGAAAGAATAGAGATGAAAGCCACAAAGAGTAAAAAGTGTCTTTTTTAGGATTGGATTGTTTGTATTTCAGCCAGAGATTCTTTATATACCTCTTATCCTGAACGTAATCCTTCCATTTCAGCCATCCTTTCTTTTGAACATAATATAGAAACATTATCCGTGAAAGGAGCTGTTGAGCAAAAGAATGAACCTCCTGATACGAAGCCTTTTTTTGTGGTAGCAGAATATCTTCTTTTATAAATTTAAGGGCTGACTTATATGCTTCAAAAAATTCTTTTGTAACTCGTTCAACATTGAAAGCTTCGGAATGCTTCCTCCATATCACCTCAGGCATTTGTTCTGTTGGCAAAATAGATATATTATTCAAGACCTCAATATCTGTGTGATAAACATTTTGTGGGTCAATCAAAAGGATTCTCAGGAGGAGTTTAGCTTTTTTTGGGTCTGTTGCTACCCTTTCAGGGCTCACAAAAGCTATCTCATCCCAATTCTCAGTAAATACAAATAAGGAATTGATCTGAGGGTACCGACGATAAAAAGGCTCCAGGATATTTCGGAAGTCAGTCCTTCTCATCGAAGTGGTCTTCCCAAAATAGATTTGAAACTTTTGATCGTAGTCAGAAATGATATGCATTTCTTTAATGATTTTTTGTGCACTTTCGGGTAGATCAAGTGCGGGGATATGCAGAGCTTGGGGCTTTGCCTTATAACCAAGTCTTGAAATAAGATTGCTTAGTTCGCTAATGCTATTGACTTTACGTACTGTCTCTCCTGAAAGAGGAATCCCGGTCATATAAAAACCTCTTGAATATCAAGTGGTATTAAAAATATTTGGGTCTTGGTATCAAGGTTATTTATCGGGGAATATACACCTTTTTTAAAATTTTTGGAAGCGAGATATAGTGAAGGAAGACGGGGCGTAAAAATTCAAAAACCTTTTGAAACTACATCAACCCAGCGATGGAACGTTGAGCGAAGGAGAGCACATTGGCAGGAAAGATCCCCATGTAGAGGACTCCGATGACAGCCAAAATCAATGCGAGCACTGAGGCCGGTGAGAATTGGAGTCCTGTGATCTCACGTTCGGATTCCCTGAAGTACATGAGCACCGTGACCCGGAGGTAATAGTAAACGGAGACCGCGCTGTTCAAGACGCCGATAATGGCCAGCCA
>JACAEV010000205.1 GCA_013388645.1 Syntrophaceae bacterium
CCCAAGGTCATGCTCTTTGATGAGCCTACCTCCGCCTTGGATCCCGAGATGATCAAGGAGGTGCTCGACGTGATGATCGAGCTGGCCCAAGAAGGCATGACCATGATCGTGGTCACTCATGAAATGGGTTTTGCCAAGAGTGTAGCGCACCGGGTGTTATTTATGGATTTCGGGAAGATTGTGGAGGGAAATACCCCCGACGAATTTTTCGAGCATCCGCAGCATGAACGAACCAAACTCTTTTTGAGTCAGATCCTGCACTGAAAAATTTTCCCGGTTAATTTACAAGCTTCACCTTTCGCAGAGACCAGCATTTCATTCTTCTGAATCTAACTGACCGATTAATATTGAGACATTAAAGTAAAACCCCATTAAAAAGGACAAGGCTATTAACCCCGCCCTTTATATAAGGTATTGAATTTTTTTCTATATTGTACTTGCCATGAATAGTGAAGCTTTCTAATAGGTCAAATTTTATTATGCCCTCTTTTAAAACTTAGACGATAACATCACAACCCCTCTGATTTGATGCTGGTTAACCTCTCGAATTGGACCCGTGCCCAATTGGATGAAAATGACATTTTTAAATCTTGTGATATTTTTTTTGGATTTAGGAATGGCCTTAGAAAATAATTGACAGACAAATTAATATGTGATATGTGATCAAATTATGATGCTCAATAAAATTTCAACAATGACTCTCCGTGAACTCGTCTATGATCAGTTAAAGAGAAAAATCATCTCTGCAGAAATACTGCCAGGCCAGGTGGTAACCTTGCAGGGGCTGGCGGATCAACTTGGAGTAAGTCTTATGCCCATTCGTGAGGCTTTGTGGCAACTTCAGTCAGAACGAGTGATTGTTATCGAAAGCAACAAGCGAATCCATGTGAACACGTTGACCCCACAAGAAATGGAAGAAATTCTCCGGATTCGCTTAGTCCTTGAGTCCATGGCGGCGGAGGCAGCCTGTGAGTTGAGAGCGGATTCTGCAATCTCAAAGGTCAAGCGGTTTTTAGACGCGATGGAAGCAAACATTGCAGATCCCAAGAAACACATGATAGCCAATAGCCAGTTCCATCTTGGCATTTATGCCCATGCCAAATCGCCAATCTTGTTAAGGATCATCGAATGGATCTGGTCACGGATTGGTCCCTATCTTGTGATCTCCTCGAATGAAAAAGGCAACCGTGATGCTTTGAGATGGCATCGAGGGATGTTTGAGGCTTTTGCTGAGAAAAACAAAAAAAGAATGAGAGAGTGTCTACGTGAGGATCTTGAGGGGGCCGCGAGAGTCATTATTCCTCGCTTGAAGGCGTCTGAGGAAACCAGGACGAGCGAATCTGTGAAACGTGATGGTAGGAGAAAATTTATAGAGTGATCAAAAAGAAGGGGGGTGATTACTTAATGTTGGGGTAGATGGAAGGGCTTCCCCTAATTCAACACTTTAAGATAAGAAAGGAGGTCTGAGCTATGATACAGAAAACACAGAACAAGTTTAAAAGGATGTTTTTATGTTTAACAGGTTTCTTTTTCATTTTAGGAAGTATAGGAATGATTAGTTGGCATGGTATAGCTTTTGCCCAAACTTCAAAAATAGTTTTTAAACTGGCTCATGTCTACAATCCAGGACATCCCTGGGATGAAGGGTCAAAACTGGCAGCGCAAAAGGTCAAGGAGCAGACCAAAGGGCAGATTGAAATACAGGTCTTCCCCGCTTCTCAACTTGGTACAGAAGAGCAAATCACGGAGGGAGTCATTTTCGGCTCCATTGATATCGCTGTCTCAGGTGCGGGTCAGATCGGCAATCTGTTCCGGCCCATCAATATCTGCGAAATGCCTTACACATTCAAAGACAATGACCACGTCATACGGTTTTCAAAAAGTGACGTCGCCAAGCGAATGTTTGCCGATCTCGAAAAAGAATTTTTAGTGAAAGTGATTGGTGCTTCCGCATGGGGAATCCGTCACCTCACCTCGAATAAACCCGTTACGACACCGTCGGACCTTAAGGGGTTTAAAATGAGGGTGCCGGAGCAGATGATCACCGTGGCCTATGCAAAAGCCATGGGGGCCCAAGCTACACCGATCGCCTATTCAGAAGCTTACATGGCCCTTCAACAAAATGTGGTGGATGGTCTGGAAAATCCTCTCTCTGCCATTAAGAATATGCGTTTCTATGAAGTCCAGAAGTACATTAATTTGACGGGTCATGTTGTGAATAATACTTACTTTCTGATGAACGGAACAAAATTCAATGGCCTGACCACGGCCCAGAAGAAGATCATGCTAGACGCTTTTGAGGATGCATCGAAACTCATTGTGGAGATACTGAACAGAGAAGACAAGGAGCTCATCGGTTTCTTTGAATCGAAGGGTGTAAAGATCCACAAACCTGACCTCGAGGCCTTTAGAAAGGCTACTTCCGATATGCCCGTAAAGTTCAGGAAATGGTGGGTCCGTTACGGTGAGGATCTGCATCAGAGGATACAGGGCATGTAAGAGGTCGTTGAAAGGTGGGGAACCTAGGGTGCTTAGGTTCAAACCCGCTCGGGAGAACCTAAGCACTTCCCGCCGTCATCCAAGAGGTAAGTATGTGGCATCGAGTCTACGGTATCATGGAGGAATACATCCCCTTTGTTTTTTTCTCCGTCATCTTCGTTCTGATGGTCTTTGGGGTCGTGACCCGGTATCTGTTCCATACCTCTTATCCTTGGAATATTGAGCTCTGCCGTTACAGCTTTGTGTGGCTAACGTTTGCGGGTGCCGCCTATTTGAGAAGGGAGAATGCCCACATTCGAATTGAGTTTGTGATCAATTATCTGAATCGAAAACTCCCGCCATGGGGAAGGATGGTAATTTGGTTATTCAACGAGATCCTTACGATCGGTTTCTTAATCGCCCTTATCTATTTGGGCTTTATCCTTGCCAATAAAACATGGCGGTTTAAATCGCAGGCCATACAGATTCCACAATTCTACCTCTATATATCAGCAAGCTTTGGAGGATTGCTCTATCTTTACAGAGAAATCCTTGGGGTCATTCGCCATCTTAGAACAAATTTCTTTGAGAGACCAAATGGCAAAAGAAGCAGTGCAACGGGGGGATGACGACGACATGATCTGGATTCTGTTCATTGGATTCTTTGCCTTAATGGCTCTCGGCATGCCGATTGCGCTGGCTCTCGGAATTCCCTGTCTGATTTATATAATGATTGATGGTACTGTGCCCACCTTTGCTGCCATTCAGACCATGGTAGGGGGGGCGAATACTTACCCATTATTGGCAGTCCCCTTTTTCATCTTAGCAGGCAATGTATTTAACTCAGGGGGTGTCACCGAAAGGCTCTTTCACTTCTCGAATACGCTCGTTGGTCATATCAAAGGGGGACTGGCCCACGTCAACGTGGTCGGGAGCATGATTTTCGCAGGGATGTCGGGCGCTGCCATCGCTGATGCAGGTGGATTGGGCAATATTGAAATCCAGGCGATGAGGAAAGCTGGGTACCACGAGACGTTGACGATCGGGATAACGGCGGCATCAGCGACCATTGGACCGATCATACCCCCCAGCATGATCGGGGTGATCTATGCGGCCGTGGCTCAGGCCTCCGTGGGTCGTCTCTTTGCAGCGGGCTTCATCCCGGGAGTTCTCATGGGGCTCTTTATGATGGTCCAGGTCTATTTGTTGGCAGACAAGCTCAAGACCCCTCGTGAGAAAAGAGCAACCTTCAGAGAAATTCTTCGCTCCTTTTATTCTGCCTTTGGGGCTTTGTTTGCAATCGTTATCATCCTCGGAGGGATTTTCTCAGGTATTTTTACAGCCACAGAAGCTGCAGGGGTCGCCGCTGTTTACGCCATGATCTTGGGTTTTCTGTTGTATCGCGATCTCAGTCTAAAGGGCTTCTTTGAGGCTTTTAGGAGTTCGGTGATGACGACCATTCAGATCATGTTCATTGTCGTGTCTGCCACCCTATTTGCTTGGATTTTAGCCAAAGAACAGTTCCCACAAATGGTCGCTGCTTTTATGCTCGAGAAAGTCAAGAACTATTATTTGATCCTCTTCTCTATCAATGCGTTGTTGCTGATCGTCGGGTGTTTTATGGAAACCGTGGCAGTCGTCAATATTCTTGTTCCCGTATTTATTCCTATCATGCACCATTTGAATATCGACCCGGTGCATTTTGGCGTCATGATGATCTTAAACCTAATGATTGGAGTGCTCACACCTCCGTTTGGATCAGTGCTCTTTGTGCTGAGCAGTGTGGCAAAGGTGCCCGTGGAACGCGTCGCCAGGCATACTGCCATCTTTCTTATACCAATACTGTTCATTTTATTTCTGGTGATGATTTTCCCTCCGTTGACACTCTTTTTACCCAATCTCATTTACGGAAAGTAAAAAGTCTATAGAAACTTCAGCGGATAAAGTTGATCTGGAAAAGAAAGGATAAGAAAGGATAAGAAAGGATAAGAAAGGATAAGAAAGGATAAGAAAGGATAAGAAAGGATAAGAAAGGATAAGAAAGGATAAGAAAGGAGACCCTATGCCTAAAAGGATTTATGATCTCCTGACCATGGGTCGGTCATGCATCGATCTGTACGCCAGTGAGGTGGCGCCCTTTCCAAAAATCAAGAACTTTGCCGCTTATGTGGGCGGATGTCCCACGAACATCAGCGTCGGGACACGTCGATTAGGACTTCATTCTGCTTTGCTCACGGCAGTAGGGGACGACCCAGTTGGGGAGTTCGTCCTGAATTTTCTTAAGAGTGAACAGGTCGACACTCAATTCATTACAATTAAACAGGGTTATCGCACGAGCGCAGTTCTCCTGGGGATGGAACCGACTGGTGGCTTTCCGCTCGTTTATTACCGGGCGAACTGCGCGGACATCGAACTGACCATCGACGATGTGCTGGCTTCACCTATATCTTCAAGTCAAGCGTTGCTTATTTCGGGGACGGGATTGAGTAAAGAGCCGAGCCGCAGTGCCACCGTATTTGCCGTGGAACAGGCAAAAACAGCAGGCACAAAAGTGTTGTTCGATCTCGATTTAAGGCCAGATCAATGGCACGATCTCCGAGCCTTCGGTGTCGTCACCCGTTCGGTGTTACCTCTCGTCGATATCTGCATAGGGACAGAAGACGAGGTGAGAGCCATTGTGCTGACGCACGCAGCCCAGGCTACCGTTACAGGGTCTCAGGTTTCCGATGCACACATCACGGGGGACACGGATTCTGCTGTGAAAGCGTTGCTTTCAAAAGGTCCTCAAGCGTTGGCCGTGAAGCGAGGGCAACATGGGGCTCAAGTCTATCTTCGCTCAGGAGAAGTCATAAAGGCACCTGGATTTCCCGTGGAGGTTTATAACATTTTGGGGGCTGGAGATGCCTTCGCCAGTGGCTTTATTTATGGTTATCTACATGGTTGGAACTGGTATAAATCAGCTCGAATGGGAAACGCTTGTGGCGCGATTGTCGTCACCCGGCACGGTTGCGCTAATTTCATGCCCTATGAACAAGAGGCCCTGGATTTCATTGCCTCTCGAGGCGGCTTCTGAATCAGGGGGGGAAATCGGCCTAAAACCCTCGTCGATACTGCTTGGGTTCTAATCATGAAGTAAGTGTGAATGGGAAAGGACACACTGAGGTAGAGACATGAAGGGCGTTGTGAAATATGCAAGAGGTGACGGGTACGTTGACCTGCGCGACGTGGAAGAAATCCCTCCTCCTCCAAATCAGGTAAAAATAGAGGTGAAGGCAAGCGGGATTTGTGGTTCTGATCTCCATATCTTTCATGACAAAATAAAAATTCCCATTCGAGTTCCTGTAGTCATCGGTCATGAATTCAGTGGAGTGGTTGTCGAAAAAGGAGCTGAAGTTGGAGATGAGATCAAGATCGGGGATCGGGTCACTGGAGAACCTAGCATCGAAATTTGTGGGAAGTGTCGATACTGTCGGAGTGAATATTACAATCTCTGTTCAGACCGCAAAGTCCTTGGTTACTGGTTCAATGGTTGTTTTACTCGATATTGCAACGTCACATTCGTACATAAACTTCCGGACAATGTGAGCTTTGAAGCCGGAGCCATGACAGAACTACTGGCCTGTTGTGTACATGGAGTCATTGAGCAGACAGGGATTTCGGCCGGAGACTTTGTCGCCATCACAGGACCCGGACCTGTTGGGCTTTTTGCAGCTCAAGTGGCCCTGGCTGAAGGAGGCGTGGTCATGGTCTGCGGCACTTCAGTGGATCAGCATCGTCTGAAATTGGCAGAAGAGTTAGGTGTCCATCATGTCTTAAACATTGATGAGGACGATAGCATCAAAAGAGTGAAAGAATTGACAGAGGGTTATGGCGCCGATGTCGTTTTGGAATGTTCTGGATTTCCTGCGGCCGCGCGTATAGCCCTCGACTTGGTGAGAAAACAGGGGAAATATACTCAAATGGGGCTGTTCGGAGGTCCAATCGAAATCGATTTTGAAAAAATCGCTTTTAAAGAAATTCAGGTGACTGGATTTGTCTCGCAGCGCCGTCCAGCCTGGAAGCGGGCTTTAAGCTTGATGGGACGGGGAGTGATTCAGGGTGAAAAATTAATATCACACCGATTTCCCCTCGATGAATGGAGGGAAGCATTCGATCTCTTTGAGAGGAGAGAGGGCATCAAATTAGTTCTCATTCCATAATAAATATGTTTTTGAAATTTTTAATAATGAAGAAAGGGGACGTTGGTTCTAAAACAACTTGACGTTTGGGGAAAATGAGAGTAAGATTTCCGTATGCCGAGACAACCTAGACTCGATGCTCCTGGAGCCTTACATCACATCATGGGCCGAGGCATTGAAAGGACAAATATATTTCGGACGGATAAAGACCGAGAAGATTTTCTGAACAGGCTGGCAGCTCTTTCCTCGAGGGCAAGGAGAGTGTTTTGTCAATTGGCGTTAGCTATTTCAGAGGAGGCACCAAATCTAACAAAATATCCTAAGTTGTTTTAGAACCAACGTCCCCTAAACTTCCAGCTACACCTATTCCAACAAGCCTCATGCGGTAAGATCAGCAGGAAGCGTCACTCTCCAGTATGATCTTAACGGCAACATGATCCAGAGGGCAGTCTCAGGTGGAGTAACCCTTGACATTACCTACAACTACGACAACAAGCCTGATCTGATCAAGAAGAACTCTGCCAATTATGTCCAGTTTACCTATGATGGGAATACCGAGAGGGTGAAGAAATATAACTACACCACTGGACAAACAATCCTCTATTTTGGAGAGCTTTATGAAATAAGGGATGGTGCAGGGACAATTCATCTCTTTGCGGGAAAGAACAGAGTTGCCTCTGTCTTCTTAGATGGGACAACACAATTCTACCATACCAACCATCTTGGCTCTGCCTCGGTTGTTACTGATCAGAACGGACTCAGAAAAGAGCAGATGGAATACTTTCCTTTTGGGGCTTACAGGGCGGTTGGAGTTCCCACAGGAACTTATGACTTTGATCCCAACTTCCCTGATGTATTTTATACCTTCACTGGTCAGGAGGACGATGATGACCTTGGTCTCTATAACTTCAAGGCTAGGCTCTACGATCCGGTGTTAGGGAGGTTTATTTCCGCGGATACGATTGTGTCCGATCCAAAAGATCCTCAATCGCTGAATCGCTATTCTTACTGCCTGAACAATCCACTTCGATATATCGATCCAACTGGAAATGAGGTAGGGGACCCAAATGATCCAAACGCTCCAAGTGATACTGATGGGGCGGATGCGGAAGGGGGCGGCGTTTTTAATACTAACGATTCCACTTCAAATCCAAGTGATAATTCTGAAGAATCAGAAGAAGGAATCGTTGTGGTAGCTAAAAATATCCCAGGGGAAATTGCGAAATCTGAGTCCGAAAAGTCAACTGATACTAAATCCACCAAGTCGAAAGACTCACAGGAAACCGATAAACAAAAGGAATCCCAGGAAAAAGGGATAAAGAGTCTTCTCAAGATGTGAAGAAGGGGGACGTTGGTTCTAAAACAACTTGACGTTTGGGGAAAATGAGAGTAAGATTTCCGTATGCCGAGACAACCCAGACTCGATGCTCCTGGAGCCTTACATCACATCATGGGCCGAGGCATTGAAAGGACAAATATATTTCGGACGGATCAAGACCGAGAA
>JACAEV010000131.1 GCA_013388645.1 Syntrophaceae bacterium
ATTTAGATTATGTTTTCCCTTGGACCTTCAGATAGTCTTTCCAGAATGGGGAGATATCTCTTAATCTCTGAATAATTGGGGGAAGGTGTTCGATGATGTAATCCATCTCCTCTTTTGTATTATAGATAGAGAGGCTGAAACGGATCGAACCGTGAGCCGCAGTGAAAGGAACCCCCATGGCCCTCAGGACATGAGATGGTTCGAGCGAACCGGAGGTGCAGGCCGAGCCAGAAGAAGCGCAGATTCCGAGGTCAGAAAGCAGAAGGAGAATGGATTCTCCTTCCACATATTCAAAGCTCACGCTCACGGTGTTAGGAAGTCTGTTGAGTCGATCTCCATTGACCAAGGTATTAGGAATTTTCTCCAAAATTTTCGCTTCAAGATAATCTCTCAGGGCTTTGATCCTTGTGTTTTCTTCATCGAGATGGGCTTTAGCTAACTCGCAGGCTTTTCCAAGACCAACGATATAAGGAACATTTTCTGTCCCTCCCCTTCGACCTTTCTCCTGATGACCACCAATCAGAAAGGGTGAAAACTTAGTGCCTTTCCGGATATAGAGAACCCCTATTCCCTTTGGGGCATGGAGTTTATGCCCGGAGATGGAGAGCATATCCACCTTCGACTTTTTCATATTGAGAGAGATTTTCCCTGCTGCTTGGACGGCATCCGTGTGGAAGGGGATTCCCCTTGCTTTAACAATCTCACCAATCTCTTCAATGGGAAAGATCACTCCGGTTTCGTTATTGGCATACATAACGCTAACCAGAACCGTTTCGTCGGTGAGGGATTCTCTCAACTCATCCAGATCTAAACGTCCCTCTCGATCCACAGACAGTTCAGTTACACGATAACCCTTTCGAGCTAAATAGGTCGAGACGTTGTTCACGGCGGGATGTTCGACTCGAGTGGTAATAAAATGTCGCTTCTCCGGATAGGAATCGAGGGTTCCCAATATCGCTGCATTATCACTCTCTGTCCCACAGCTGGTAAAGACAATCTCCGATGGTTCTGCACCTAAGAAATCTGCCACCTTTGCCCTCGCTTCATCCACCTTCCTCTGAACCTGTCCTCCAAAAAAGTGCATGCTCGAGGGATTCCCATAAAGTTCAGAAAAGTAAGGTAGCATCACCTCTACGACCTCCGGAGCTACTTTTGTCGTCGCATTGTTATCTAAATAGATGGTCTTCACGGCCTGACCTCCTCCAACTCAATATCGTCGCTCACAAATTCTCTCAATTTTGTTTCCACATACTTTTTCAAGGTAAATTCAGAACTCGGGCAAAAAGAGCATTTTCCCCTCAGGGCGACATACACTTTATTCCCTTCCACATCGATCAGCTCTAAGTCGCCTCCATCGGCTTTTAAAGCAGGAATGATTTCTCTCCCCAATGTTTCCTCGACTAACTTGATTTTCTGGATGTTTGTCAACTTCTTTTTCTCTGCCTTGGGAGGAGGTGCTTCTTTCTCCATCTCCTTTCTCACTTTTTCGATGATCGCCTCAATCTTGGGATGGCATTGCTCACACCCACCTCCAGCCTTTGTATAATAAGTCACCTGCTCTACCGTCTTAAGATCGTTCTCCCGGATTGCCTTGATGATCTCTCGATCCGTTACCCCAAAGCATTTGCAGATGATCTCAAAATCCTCTTTAACTACTTTTTCACCACGATAGTTGGCGATGGCAGCCTCAAGCGCTTCTCTTCCCATGACCGAGCAGTGCATTTTTTCTTCAGGAAGCCCGCCCAGATAGTTAGCAATATCCTGATTGGTAACCTTCAGGGCCTCTTCAAGGGTCATTCCCTTGATGATCTCTGTGAGGGCGGAAGAGGAAGCGATGGCACTTGCACAACCAAAAGTTTTAAACTTCACATCTTTAATCCGTTTCTTCTCATCCAATTTGAACGTCAGCCTCAGGGCATCCCCACAAGCCAAGGAACCCACTTCACCGGCTCCGTCTGGATTCTCTATCTCTCCAACATTTCTTGGATTTAAAAAATGATCCTTTACCTTTTCAGTGTAATCCCACATAGGAAACCCCCAATGATCTTAATGATGACAAATAATTATAAATTCAATTCCTGTAAGACGTCAACTTTTTTATTGAATTTAGACGTCTTCTTTACCAATTGTGGATTTTCTGAAGTACCTTGATTCATCCCCGTTTTTAAATTAATATTGAATGAGAGGATGATCTAATGAAATTAGACAAAGAGACTTTGATTGATCTGATCTGTAAGCATTGTGATTTCTATAAGGAATCCGATAAGGATCTGGAATGTGGAGCTTACAAAATCTTGAAGGGACTCTTAGATAAAAAGATCATCACCCCTGAAGAGATCTCTGATGCCCTCCGAGAATAAATTTATCACACTGACGCCTCACACCGCTTTAAAAAATCTTGAGAAACCCTATCTTTACGACATTCAGAATGACGAAATCTATGAACTGAACAGCGATGCCTATCAATTTCTCCTTAAATTGTGTAGGGGCGAAAAACCCTCTGTCCGAAAAGAGGATGAAGCATTTATCCAATTTTGTCTCTCTGAAAATTTAATCGCCTTTTCAGAAACGCCTCTTCAGAGAAAAATGCCCTTGAAGCCGTCCCCCATCCCTTCGCTTCGTTATCTCGAGCTCCAAATCACGAATCGGTGCAATCTCCAGTGCCGACACTGTTATCTCGGAGAGAGCTCCCATCGGGATCTTTCTTTGAAACGAATTCAAAAAGTGTTAGAAGAATTTGAAGAAATCCAAGGCTTGAGGCTCCTCCTCTCCGGAGGGGAACCTTTACTCCATCCTCATTTTTGGGAGATGAATGATATTCTGCGAAATTATCCATTCCGATCTGTTCTTCTTTCGAATGGCACATTGATTACCGAGGAGGTTGCCAAAAGGTTACGCGTTCATGAAGTTCAGATCAGTCTTGACGGGATGAGAGAGGGCCACGAAACCCTTCGAGGAAAGGGAACCTTCGAAAAAACCATGATGGCCATAGACCATCTCCAAAAAGTCAACCTCAAGGTATCGGTGGCCACGATGATTCATCGTAAAAATTTATCAGAATTCGACCAGCTTGCGTCTTTCATTAAATCCAAGAACATTGAGGAGTGGAATGTGGATGTTCCTTGTGTGGAGGGAAGACTGAAAGCAAACCAGGAGTTTTGGGTTTCGCCCTCCGAAGCAGGCCACTATCTGGGTTACGGTTACGGAGGAGGATTTCATGGGTCAAAAAATAATTTTACTTGCGGAGCCCATCTTTGTGCTATAATGGTAGACGGGACTATTTGTAAGTGTGGCCTTTTTAGTGAGGAACCAGTAGGATCGATTGAAGAGAGTCTTCGGAAAGGGTGGGAGCGTGTCCCTCGCATCCTCCTAAAAGACCTCACTTGTAAATGCCCAGTGATGGAGGAGTGCCGGGGCGGTTGCCGTTACCGGGCTAAAGTTCAAGGTGATTTGTTTCAACCGGACCTCTTTCAGTGTTATGCAAGAGGGATCTTGAAAGGAGGTGAATGATATGACCATCAAGAAGGTGGCCAAAAACTTCTCCGCTCTTTGCAAATGTAAAGCATCTTGTTAAAGCGTTCTTCGAGGGGCTTCTTCTCAAGAAGAGAAGGAGCCCCTACTTTGCAGGAAAAAGATTGAAAGAAAAACCACAGGTCTGATGACCTGTTTTTTTTATATATCAAAAATGTATCTCGGAATTGACTTTCTCATCACTTCCGAACTCAAGCTCTACCTGGTGGAAATAAATGTAGGTCTCCCCGGTGGCGCCCACGAATATCATCTCGCTCATCGGGTTCATTTCGGAAAACCTTCGGATATTTTTACACGGATCGAGCGGACCTCACGAAAAATTTACGGAAAGACATTTAAAGATTACCTTCACTCACTTCCCTTCATTGAGAGTCTCAAACCACTCAAGATATGGATGGATGGAATGGGACCCCTTCCAAAAACCTTCCATCCGGGATTGAGGCTTGAAGATAAATGGAATCAGTACCAATTGATCCATCCCATCGCACCCATGCCTGAGACGATTATTTTTGACCCGGAAGATTTAATCGGAGCCGAACGCTTCATCGAAAGAAAGAAAAAGGTTGTTCTGAAGCGACGTGTGGGAAGAGGTGGAAGGGATTTTAAGGTGATCTCGGAACCGTTCGCTTTACGGGATTCACCTCCCCCCATTCATCACTATCTTCTCCAGGAATATGTTGAAAGCAAGATCAATGGATATAGTTTATCTATCCGGGCTGTTGCATTTGGAGGAAAATTCATGTGCATGTATGCCAATCTTTCTACAAAAACCTATTCTAATCATGGGAACCTATTCTTTATCTCACCTGGAACCTACTTTGGATTGAGCAAAAAGAATTTTAAGACCCAATCCTTCAATCAAAAATCATGGGAGGCCAAGATATGGTTTGGCGAAAATGAGCCACCCTATTTGAAACACAATCTTTATGAAGATGATGTGGCAAAGGCAACACTCTTTATTCCTCCGCCCATTTTAAAAACAATCAAAGAACTAACTATAAAAGTTGAGAGATTTTATGATAGCTTAGACCTCCTTAGCTTACCAAAAGCCTGCTTCGAAGATTAATATGGCAAAGCCTTCATTTATCTATTAAATAAGATTTAAATTTATACATTTGTATAATTTTTTTATTCATAAATAATATAATAATATCAAATAATTATATTAATATTAAAGTAGTTATGCTCAACAAAAAGTATAATTTTTTAATACACTTTGGTTTAACGTTAAATCACTATCAGGATTTTTTTATTAAAAAAAATGAGTATAATCAATTTGTTATAAATTTATGTCGCTATATTCAAAGAGTTGGCATTAGGTATGCAGTTCCTAAGGTTGAGGTGATTAAAACCTCAAATAAAAAGAAAGGGGGAATAGGCCATGTTAGAAAAAAGACAAATTTTAAAAAGTGGGTTGATTGGAGCAGCGGTGATGCTTTCTGCCACACCAGCGTTTGCGAGGTCTATCGAATTAAAGGGGGCTGGCACAGCTCTCTGGATCTTCTTGATTATTGGTGCTATCATCGTCCTTCTTCAATTGATTCCGGCAGCAATCCTCTTCTTCAGCTTTATCGGGACGGCTACAACGAGTGCCCTGAAGAAAGAGAAGAAGGTGGAAGAGGAAGTGGTTCTTCCAGGTTCAGAGCCTGTTGCCGTGAAAAAGTAAGATTGACATAAGTTAAGGGTTTTGATAGAAAGAAAAATGATTCAATGAGGCTTGAGCTGAAAACCCGTTTCTGTCATCTTATTAATAAGAGGAGGGAACCATGAACATCAAATTAAATGCCGCAAACATCGTGAGCATTATTATTTTGATGTGCATCCTGGCAGCGATGGTCTCAATTGCTGTCATGCAGGTCGTAAGAACCGTCGAGGATATCGGTCCCAAAATCTATGTCGTGGGAGGGGCGGTGGCTGTGGTGGGAGCAATCATCCCCATCATGTTAATCATCCTCGTCAAACATATAAAGAAACACTATCAAGATTAAAAATCTTGATTCGTGGTTGACAATTTTCTGTTCCCCTCGATATATATAAAAAGAGCAGGGGTGTTTATCCCCTGCTCTTTTTTGTTATGATAAAATACTAAGGAGTCCATAATTGAAAAGACATAATCTTCTGAAAATCTCCCCTTATCCCTCTTTGCCAAAGAGGGGTAATTCCTCCCTTTACAAAAGGGAGGGAAGGAGGGATTTGGTCTTCAATGTCCATACAATTATGGACTGATTAGTAATTCGTCGAATGGATGATAAACTGAGACTGTGCCGCTATGTGTTAAGTCCCTATCGGGGAGTGTTATGATGAGGAGGAAGCCATGAGTGGTGAAACATACAAAAGATTGGCCAAACACTTATCATCGTTAGGTATGGGCTATCCGGAAAAAGAAATACTCTTAGAGATTCTACAAGAGAACTTTACCCCTCTGGAAGCCGAGGTGGCCTTGGCTATTCCCACGAAAGTCATTCCTTTTGAACCCACCCCTGTTTCAGAGATCATCCCCTCTCAAAACATCTCCAAAGAGGAATTGGAATCGATCCTGTCAAATTTAGCCCAGCGGGGACTTCTCTTTTCAAAAAAGATGAAAGACGGAAGCTTGGGCTACGCTCTACAACAGTTTGGGCATGGTTTTCCCCAAACCTTTTTCTGGAGAGGTGTCAATACACCGTTTGCAAAAAAGATGGCAGAGCTGATCGCAAAATATTCGCGTACGGAACAACTCAAAGAAGCCTATGGGAGCACCAAAACAAAGGCCTTTCGTTATATCCCGGCCACTCCATCTTTTGAGCCAGAGAGTCATGCCGTATTTCCTTTTGAGATGATGGAAAAAGTTATTGAGAAAGTGAAGGTGATTGCCCTGGCCCATTGCGTCTGTCGAGCAACCGCCCTTCTGATTGGAAAGAAACGGTGTGACCATTCTCTTGAAAATTGTATCAAGTATGATGAATTGGCAGAATATCTAATTGAGAAAGGAATCGGAAAGGAGATCACAAAACAGGAAGCCCTGGAGGTAATCCGGAAGTCAGAAGAAGCTGGTCTGGTTCACATGGTTGACAATGCAAGAGAGGGGATCAAACATACCTGTAACTGCTGCGGCTGCTGTTGTTGGAATGTGGGGACGATTAGGAGAAAGAAAATTCCGAGGGATGTTTTGATGGCCACTTACTTTCTCAGGGAAACGGACAAGGAGAAATGTACTGGCTGTGGAGAATGTGTGGAGATCTGCCCTGTTCAGGTCATTAAGATGCAGGGCGACTTTCCCGTAATTGATAAGGAGTGGTGTATTGGTTGTGGGGTCTGTGCTGTCCCCTGCCCTACTGGAGCAATCAAACTGGTGCGAAAATCAGATGCCATCCCCCCGAAAGACTTCAAAGAATTACACCATGAGATTTTGAGAGAGCGAAAACCCGCATCATAACGCATAACGACAAAGGTCAGCGGGGGCTGTGAGCCATCCGCTGGAATAATTTGTTATGTGCAGAGCTTTATTGACTTAACTTCGAGCTGGCAAGACGATTCAGACTGACTCCAGACTCTGCTGCTTGGATTGCAAGTTTTCGATGAATTTGCGGAGGAACCCGCACGATGAATTTGCCGCTGTAATGCCTGCAGGCGATTGGCTCAGGAATAGCTTCACCTTCTTTATGCATATCCTTCACGACATCTTCAACTAATTTACGGATCCCTTTTAAGGCTACTCCTGGAGTCTTAGCGAGCCAACTTAAGCTGGGAAATTCAGCACACAACCCTACATACTCGTTATCGTCTTCAGACCAGGTTACGCGATAGGTATATCGATCATTTTTCAAAGCCATAACCTACCTCCAATCTTTCAATAGCCAACAGCACCTGTTTCACCTGGTATGCCTTGGCTTTTCCTTTATGGTTCTGAATATTTATTCGGGGATCACCCTGCCATGGGGTTTTATAAATTCGATGACTGCTCCCGCCTTGACGAGGTTCACCAAAAAAATGATCACATACCTTACATAGTTCGCTGAATCGAACATCTCTTGGATTTCGCCACATTTGTTCAAGTATGTCATCAATTGCGGGTATATAATTATAGTATCATTATTGGTATCATTGTCAAGAGTTGATTATAGGTGAGATGGAAATATTCACTTTTTATGCACATAA
Organism: Syntrophaceae bacterium; assembly: GCA_013388645.1. Taxonomy (GTDB): domain Bacteria; phylum Desulfobacterota; class BSN033; order BSN033; family UBA1163; genus UBA1163. Next base: position 7,669 of record JACAEV010000131.1, read on the forward strand.
CAATAGAAATAAGGCGCGGGGGCGCTGACCTACGCTAAAAGGCGACGGGGCTATCACCCGTCGCCTTGATTGACTGGTTATAGGCTTTTCTCATTTCGTTGAAAGCGATGCCGACGGTAACGATATGGATGTGACAATCTTGAAGGCTTCCTCCTTCGAGAAACCGTGTTTAATAAGGGCTTCATAGAAATTTTTGACGTATTGAGCCATCTTCTCGGCTGAATCGGGTTTAGAGATAACAGCCAGCTGAGCCTCAATCATTGCCTCCATCATCTTTCCCATCATGGGCGCCATTGCACCAAAAGCAACCTCCATTTGCTGCCGTATTTCCTCTGGCGAGGGTTGAGGACGCTTTTCTTGTGCATCAACGACGCTGACGAGAACAAAAAACAATGTGAAAACCAGTAGCTTCTTCATGGTTCCTCCTTCTCGATAAATTGATATTGTTTGCCTATAACGATTAATAGACGAATTCCCGATTTGTTTATAATGAGTCTTTCTTGATTTAATTTCTTACCACTTTTTACCTATGTCGTCTATAAAATTCTTGATTCTGTTTCGCATTTTACATGTAATAGCACAAAATGCGAATTTCGTATAATATTGCAATTTTGTCAGATTGGGAGTTTTAAGTGAAAGAGAGAATATTACCTGAGTTCCAGGACTTTCTCCTTTCCCGTTCTCTTGTTCCTGAAAAGAATGTGTCTTTTTATGCTTATTGGGTAAGTAAATTCTTGGCTTTTTCAAACCGAAATGAGGATCTCGGGCCTGATCTGAGGTTTCAAAAGTTCTTAAACCAGTTGAAATCACAAAAGAAGATAGCTGATTGGCAGATCAGACAGGCAGAGGAGGCGCTCCGACTGTATTTTCATCATTTTCTGGATGGTAAAATCTCAATACTCTCTCCCAACCTCCCACAAAAAAGCTTCCCGATCCTTCGGAAATCTTTGTTGAAGTGCGTGAAGCGATACGCATCAAGCATTATTCTTACAGAACGGAACGTTCTTATATGGACTGGGTTGAAAGGTTTTTTCATTACATCTCTCAGGTAAAAAAGAAAGATCTTCATCTTGCTGGCTTAGACTCAGGCGATGTAAAGGATTTTCTGAGTTACCTGGCATTAACAAAAAGGGTCTCATCCTCGACCCAAAACCAGGCCTTCAATGCCCTTCTGTTCCTTCTCAGGGATGTGCTGAAGACAGAGCTTGGTGATTTGAGTAAAACAGTCAGGGCAAAGCGCGGACAAAGATTACCAGTCACTTTGTCTCCAGAGGAAGTTCAGGAGTTATTTCCCCACTTACTAAGGAGTCCATAATTGAGAAGACATAATCTTCTGAAAATCTCCCCCGCCCCTCTTTTCCAAAGAGGGGTCATTCCTCCCTTTGGCAAAGGGAGGGAAGGAGGGATTTATCTTTGATGTCTACACAATTATGGACTGATTAATAAAACGGTTCAGAATGCCGTAAAAGAAGCTGTGAGAAAGGCAGGCATTGTCAAGCATGCATCGGTGCATACTCTCAGGCACAGCTTTGCCACACATCTTCTAATGGAGTGAATATCAGGGAGATCCAGAATTTACTCGGTCATAAACATCTTGAAACCACAATGGTCTATACCCATGTGTTAAGAGATATGGTGAGCGTTCCAAAAAGCCCCCTTGACAATCTTTACAACAAAAAACCTCTTTGACTATGATACTTCTTTCCATTTTCAGCGGAATAAGTATTTAAAACATCAAAAAAAGGGGGGGCATCATTTCAGAACTCCTTTTGATACTTTTTTTAACTCATGCAAAAACATATGGTGAAGATTTCAAGCAGGCCCTTCCCCGAAGGGTCTTTTCTTTTCCGCAGGACCATTTTTCTCATCCTGAATTAAAACCGAAGGGGGGTACTACTTTGGCTATCTCCAATCCTTTAACAAGGATTTAAAATCCTTTGGCTATCAACCTACTTTTTTCAGAACGGTTTTCTTAAGGATCAGGGATTGATCACCCAGAAATTAACACGAGTGACCAATTAAGAGGGAAGTGTTAAAATAGGAAAAACATATCAGGGAACCCCATCAAGGCAATGGGCTATGTGGAATTAACTGGATATGCCGAGGCTTTTGCAAAGGGTATTTAAGATGATTGACCTTAGCCCATAAATGATGCAATGAGTCTTTTGGGCAAAGCTTAGGAACCAGTTTGGTTTTGGGTTGATAGGTTAAGGTTAAAGAGCCCAGGACGAATGACCTTACCCTTTAACGAAACGGGCATCATAGCCCTAACCTTAGATAACGGACTTTTTACCCAAGGGAGAATCAAAATGGATCAACTCTTCAATCCAAAATCCGTTGTCGTGATCGGTGTCTCAGAAAATCCTGATAACCTCGCACGGATCATTGCCGAAAACCTTTTTGAATTTCAATTCAATGGCGAAATCTTTTTAGTCGGAAAAAAGGAAGGCATCCTCTTGGGGAGAAGAATCTGTACTTCCATGGAGGATCTTCGAGAGGGAATCGATGTCGCGGTCATCCTCACGCCTGCTCAAACCGTCCCCGAGATATTGGAATCTTGCGGGAGAAAAAAAATTCGTTGGGCGATCATCGAGTCAGGAGGGTTCAGCGAATACTCTGAGGAAGGAGCCAAATTAGAAAAAGAGGCGCTCCGCACTGCAAAAAAATGGGGAATTCGAATGGTGGGTCCAAATGGAATCGGAATTCTCAATTTTGAAAATGGCTTTGTCGTCGCTTTTCCCCCTCTCAACCGAAAGGCCGTCCGGAAGGGAAAAGTTTCGCTCCTCGTTCAAAGTGGAGGCGTCTCCCTCACTTACCTCAATCTTCTTTCAAGCGCCAGCGTGGGCATCTCTAAAATTGTGAGCATGGGGAATAAGTTGGACCTTAACGAAATCGATTACCTCCAATACCTCATCCAGGACCGTCAGACAGAAATCATCGGCATTTATTTGGAAAGCATCCAAAGAGGAAGAGAATTAATCGAACTCGCTCGATCGACATCCAAACCCATCATCCTTCATAAAGCCAATACCGGAGAGGCAAGTAGAGAGATTGCAAAGCTTCATACCGCAGCTCTTGCCAACGATGATAGGATTGTCGATACGGCCCTGAAACAGGCAGACATTGTCAGGGCCAAGGATTTTCGGTCTTTTATCAATGCCGTAAAAGTACTCTCACTTCCTCCCATGAAAGGAAATGATCTGGTCATCCTCTCCCGCTCTGGAGGCATTGCCATCGTGGCTGCCGATTCAGCCGAACGCTATGGGTTCCGGCTCTCTCCCATGAAGAAGAGCTTTCAAAAACGCATCCACAGCTATTTCAGAGCCAAAGTGATCCAACCGACTAACCCTTTGGACTTAGGAGACCTCTTCGACTTCGATCTCTATACCAAGATCCTTGAACAGGTACTCAAAATTAAGACGGTAGATGGAATGATCTTCCAACACGCCGCAGTCGGAGAAGAGATGAAACCATCCCGAAAGCTGATCCAAGCGGCCCAGGAACTTTCCTTCCGTTACCAAAAGCCCGTGGCTTTCTGTTACCTGACGGAAGAAGAGGAATTAGCTTACATCAAGAGGGCTTTTGATTATCCGATCTTCATCGAGCCGGAAGACGCCTTAAGCGCTTTAGCGATTTCGAGGGAACACTATCGCAAACGAAAGATTTCAAGGGAAAAACCTCCCACCTATTCGGTTCATCGCGCTCATATCACGCAACTCATTCTGAAAACACACCGAGCAAAAAAGGAGCTTCTTCTCCCAGAGGCTTTTGAAATCCTAAAGGCTTATGGCATCCCTGTAGCAGATTATCAACTTGTTCAAAAAAAAGAAGAGTTGAAAAAGGCGTTAAATGAAATAAAAGGCCCGGTTGCCCTGAAGGTCATTTCACCAGAGATCTCACACAAGTCAGATGTCGGGGGAGTTGTCCTGAATCTGCGTAATTTTTCTGAAGCAGAAAGAGCCTACAGCAAGCTAAATCAATTGACTCAAAGAGGATTTTCAGGAGTGCTTGTCCAAGAGATGATCACGGGCGGGAAGGAAATCATCTTAGGAGCGAAGCGAGATCCTTCCTTCGGTCCAGTGATTCTCTTTGGACTCGGAGGGATTTATGTGGAGGTATTCAAGGAGAGTTCGCTTCGGGTGGCTCCAATCAATCGAGCCGAAGCAGAGGAAATGATCTCAGAATTGAAGACTGCAAGCATTCTCAAAGGCATTCGAGGAGAACGGCCTCTGGATATAGAGGCGTTGGTTGAAAATCTTCTCAAACTTTCCCAGTTGATGATCGATTTCCCTGAGATTGAAGGAATTGATATCAATCCCGTAAAGGTATTGGAAAAAGGAGCTGTGGCAGTGGATGCCCGTATCTTGTTATCGAGGTAAATTCTCAAAATCGATTCCCCTCTATAAAGTATCAACGCGATCCAATGAAGACATGGTGAAAAGACATCTATTGATCATATGGTGATGGCTTTTTTTAAAAAAGGATGGATATTAAGGACAACGTGATAAAATGTCACAGTAAAATCAAAATTTGACACAAAATAACACTTCGCTAAGCCCCCCTTTCCATAATATTCATTAATTTCAATATATTATGATTCTTGTTCTTTGGCATGACAATTGCTTTTGTCGTAGATAAATTCTTTTCATTTTGATATTTATGTTTAAATAATACAATCTATCAAATAACCACTTAGGCCTTTGAGCAATGGAAACCTCCATGGAGTCTCCAGGGAAATTTCTAAAAAAGGAGAGGGAAATACGGAACATCCCCTTGGAGGAGATTTCTAATTTCACCAAGATTAAGGAGGATTATCTCAAGGCCATCGAAGAAGATAAATATGAGCTCCTCCCTCACTCATTATATGTAAAAGGATATTTAAAAGGTTATGCCAAATATCTTTCCCTTGATCCAATCCATATCATTCTCCAATATGAAAATTATCTAAAAAGCCTCCTGCCTACTGATCCCATCAAGTTGACACAGCCGGTTTCGCCTCCGAAAAAGAGCCCGCGGTCGTGGTTCATTTTCTCTTTCTAAAAAGGGAACTATTGAAAAATTAAAAGAGGGCCATGGCAGGGTGGGCCCTGCCATGAGTTGGATTAGACTATTTAAGTTTCCAGAAGAATCAGATCTGGGTCTTCGAGTCGGGCGACCACCGTGTTGAGAAATCGGGCTCCCTCTCCACCATCGACCACCCGATGGTCAAAAGAGAGGGATAAACTGAGTATCTTTCTTACCACTAACTTTCCATTTCTCACCACCGGCGTATCTTTAATCTTTCCAACACCCAGGATGGCCACTTCGGGATAGTTGATGATCGGCGTGGCATAGATTCCTCCTAATGCCCCGTAGTTAGAGATGGTAAAAGTCCCCCCTTTTAAATCAGCCAAATCGATCGTCCGATTCCTTGCTTTTTCAACCAACTTGGTTAACTCATCTGCGATCTGGAGGATGGATTTATCTTTTGCATTCTTCACCACAGGGACCATCAATCCCTCAGGGGTATCGGTAGCAACGCCAATATTAAAATACTTTTTCAGAATGATCTCTTCATTTTCATCATCCATTGAAGCATTGAGATAAGGATGTTCACTCAAACCTGCGATGACAGCCTTGATGATGAAGGGAAGGATGGTGAGTTTGATCCCCTTCTTTCCAGCCGCCTTTTTCTCCTTCTCCCTGATCTTCCACAATGCCGTGACATCCGCCTCATCCATGGCCGTTACATGGGGTGCCGTATATTTTGATTTGACCATTGCCTTGGCAATGGATCGCCGAACACCCCGAAGAGGAATTCGTTCAACATACCCGTAGAGGTCATATTTCTTTACTTTGGCTATCTTCTTTTCCGGTTCGACAGGTTTCTCCTTAGCTTCGGCAAATTGGCGGACATCTTTTTCTAATACCCTACCTTCTGCTCCAGTGCCTTGAACCTGATTGATGTCAACGCCTAATTCTTTTGCGATCGCTCGAACCGCCGGTGTGGCCAGGGCATGTTTACTGACCAGGGGTCTCTTAACAGGTTCAGCCCCTTCTGCGACAGCAAGAACTTCTTCTGGCGCCTCCTCCAGCTCACCCACTACCCCCACTGATTTAGGCCTTGAAGGTTGAGCGGCCAATTCCTCTCCTCTCTCTCCAAATACGACAATCACCTGGCCGACTTGAACAATCTCTTTTTCTCTGGCCAGTATTTTAAGAATGACCCCGGTTTTTGGAGAGGGAATTTCCGCAAGGGCCTTATCGGTTTCCACTTCAACCAGAGGTTGCCCTTCTTTTACTTCGTCTCCCTCTTTGACCAACCAGCGGACGATTTCACCTTCCGTCAATCCTTCTCCAATATCAGGAAATTTAAATTCGAAAGTCATAAAATCCTCCACAAAAGTCTCATCGGAAAATTGGAATGTTGGAATGTTAGAACAATGGGGAGAAGAAACAATGATACAAAAATCGGATAAAAATTGATCTTTTTGAATTTTAGATCCATCACTCCATTATTCCAGTGTTCCCTCTTTCTATTTAAAAACTTATTACTTTCTTGATTGCCATGATAATCCGCTTAGAATTAGGAAGATAATAGTGCTCAGATTTTGCAAGGGGGACGGGGATATCAAACCCAGTCACCCTTTCAATGGGTGCTTGAAGAGAAAGAAGGGCTTTCTCGTTAATGAGAGCAATGATTTCAGCACCTAAACCGCAGGTCTTCGGTGCTTCGTGAACAATGACCCCTCTCCCTGTTTTTCGAATCGAAGTGACAATGGCCTCGACATCCATCGGTGAGATGGTCCTCAAATCAATGACCTCCGCCTCGATTTTATCTCCCCTCAACTGCTCTGCGGCATTCAATACCTCACGGACCATTGCCCCCCAAGCGATGATGGTGACATCCTTGCCCTCCTGAACCAATCTGGCCTTTCCAAGAGGAATGGTGTAATCCCCTTCGGGAACCTCTTCCCGGATCGCACGATAGATACGTTTGGGTTCCAAAAAGAGAACAGGATCGTGCCCCCTAATGGAAGAAAGAAGAAGGCCCTTGGCTTCATAAGGAGTGGAAGGAGTGACAACTTTGATTCCTGGAGTATGAGCTAAGATTGCCTCGGGACTTTCGGAGTGATGTTCCGGGGCATGGATGCCACCTCCATAAGGAACCCTGATGACCAATGGACAGATAAATCTTCCTCTCGATCGGTTTCTCATCCGGCCGATGTGGTTGGTGATCTGATCCAGACAGGGATAAAGAAAGCCATCAAATTGAATTTCGGCAACGGGAAGAAGTCCATAGAGGGCCATTCCCAAGGCTGTCCCAACGATCCCTGACTCAGCCAAAGGAGTATCGATGACTCGATCCGCACCAAATTTTTCTTGTAGGCCGTCGGTGACACGAAAGACGCCCCCTTCTCTTCCAACATCTTCTCCCAAGACAACCACCCGGTTGTCTCTTTCCATTTCCTCTCGAAGAGCAAGATTGATTGCTTCCACCATATTGAGTTTAGCCATAACCAGATCCTTCTTTCGCGAGAAAATTTTATGACCATGTCCCTGCCTATCGTAGACAGGAGAAACAAAGATTTTAAATCCTAAACTCGAACCCCTAAACTCTAATCAAGCTCAAATGTCCGAAACACAAATCTTCAATTGAAAAGACATATCGTTCTGAAAATCTCCCCTTATCCCTCTTTGCCAAAGAGGGGTAATTCCTCCCTTTACAAAAGGGAGGGAAGGAGGGATTTGATCTTCAATGTCCATACAATTATGGACTGATTAATAATTTATAAGGTGGTCTTCAAATACGCCAGCTGTTCTTTTAAGGATGATGTCATCTCCGCATAAACATATTTAAAAATCTCTTCCACCCCTGGCGCGGGAACGGCTTCAGCGTCTTTGACCACCTGGTCGATATCTTTTTGTGCCTCCTCAGTGAATCGCTGTTCCACCTCTTCGCTCCAAAGATCTTTTTCTTTGAGATAAAGCCTCAATCGGATCATGGGGTCGAGTGGTTTCCAAGGCTCTATCTCCTCATCCTTCCGATACTTGGTTGGATCATCTGCTGTGGTGTGAGGCCCGAATCGAAAGGTGACTCCTTCAATCAGTGTGGGACCGCCTCCGGACCGTGCCTTTTCAACTGCCTCCTTTGTTGCAACCAAGACAGCAAAGAGATCATTGCCGTCTATCTGAATTCCATCAAATCCGTAGGCCATTGCCTTCTGTGCAATGGTCTTCGAGGCAGTCTGAATAGACCTCGGAACAGAGATGGCATATTGATTATTCTGGCAGAAGAAAATAGTCGGGGTTTTGAAGACCCCTGCAAAATTCATCGCCTCATGAAAGTCGCCTTTCGAGGTCGCCCCATCCCCGAAGTAGGCAATCGTAACAATCGCATCGCCTTTGAGCCTCGCAGCCCAACCCAGCCCTACCGCATGGAGCGGATGAGTCCCCACAGGAATCGAAACGGGTAAAACATTAACATCCTCTGAAGCCCGGCTTCCTTCCTCGTTCCCCATCCAGTAAAGAAAGATGGTTTTGAGAGGAATCCCCATCATCAGAGTTGCTCCTAATTCTCTAAAGGCAGGGAAAACCCAGTCTCCCTTTTGAAGTACCGCTGCACTCCCTACCTGGCAGGCTTCCTGACCCCAGATGGGCGCATATGTCCCCATCCTCCCCTGTCGTTGAAGTATCAATGCCCTCTGATCTGCCAGCCGAATGAAAAGCATCTTCTGATAAAGATGAAAAATCTCTTGGTCGCTGATTGGAGGTTTTGAATCGGGTTGAAGCGTCCCATCAGGTTTAAGAATCTGAAACGTCTTCCCCTTTAGTGGATGATAATCCTCGAATAAACCCATCAACTTCTCCTTCTCAATAGAATGAGATAATATTGAAATGTTGGAACCCTGGGCAAAAAGAGAATAGAATAGTCTTATTTCTATTCACCCAATATTCCATTATTCCATTTTTGATGATCTCGTAAAAAGTCTGAAAAGGCCATTTTCTATCATTCCTGCGCATGCAGGAATCCAGTATTTTCATGTAGTTAGAATTCCCTGGATTCCCGTTTTCACGGGAATGACGACTTTTTACGATTCCATCATTTTTCCAATATTCCTATTTTATTGTTCCAACGCCCATTTCTTCAATCTCTCATAATCTGCTGAGCCGCAAATCCATTTCCCTGTCTTCTTATTGAAGAAAAAAGGAACGCCACCACAATAGCCTTTGTCAAACTCTCTCATCATTCTGGCATTGGCTTCATTATGCCACACCTCGAGTTGCTCGATCTTAACCCCTGCTTCATCCTCTAACCTCTCCACGAGAGGGATCATTTTGTGGCAGTGCGGTCATTCTGCTCCGGTAAATTCCAAAAGATAAAATTCTTCTGTCGTCATTCTTCCTCCTCCTTTCACGATCTATCAGGGCTAAAGCCCTGAGCTACATTCAATCAAATGCCGTAACTCAACCCTTCAGGGCTGACGGTAACAGTGCCCTCCGGATCAGTCTGGCAATGGGAATGTAAAGAATGATTAAAACCATGACAGGAAGCAGGGATGCAATCAGGGCATCTGATTGATATCCCTCGACCAAGTAGGCAAGAATGAGCAAGATGGCAGTGAAATTATGAGTACAAATCATTCCGAAATTGGCAGGGGCCATCTTGCTGGGTTCCTGATAAAAAGCTCTTAAAATGGACAAGGTCTTATAAGCGATGGGAAGGGTCAATAAAGTAATTAATCCGAGCACGGGAATCTTCTCCAAGAGGACACCTAAAAAGATCGCTCCATAAGCAGAAAAAAGACTCAGGATAAATAACCAGACCCCTGCCTCTCTCCCAAAACGAGCCACTAAATTGAGCTTCCCTCCCTTTCGGTCTTCTTCATAATCAGGAATCTCATTAATGGTGATCATTGAAAAAAGCATGATTCCAAAAGGGAGCGTCCCCCAGAAAGCCTCCCAGGAGATTCTTTGAGTTTGGACATAATAGGCTCCGAGACCAATCCCAGGCCCGAAACAGAGAAGTTGCGCTACCTCCCCAAGACCTCGATAACCAAACCGAATAGGTGGGGCAGTGTAAAAATAGGCACAGAAAAAACCGATCCCTAAAAGAAGAAGGATAAAGCTTCCTCTCACGCCCCCCAAAAAAACACCGATGCCAATGGCAGTTATGTAGAAGGTGATAAAAACTTTTTTCATCTTTTGAGGTTCGATCAGCCCTGAAGAAAGGAGACCGCTTCCTCCTGTATAGGGATTTTTCCCATCGGTGGCAAAGACATCAACCAAATGGCGGAAGTCATAATAATCATCCGTCATATTCAGAGCCATATGATTGAGGAGAAGGCCCAGGATGACCAGAAGGAAATATCCTGGGGAAAATATTCCATCGGTGTTCCAGGCAATCATTCCACCCAAAATCCCCGGCATGAAGCTGGCGGAGGTGAAATGGAACCGAAAAGCCTTCCACCAGATTTTCCAAGTTTCAACTTGCATTTTAACCTTTTTTCTTTCTTATTAAATAATCTAAACTCAACCGCCCTGGTCCTTGGGAGAGCAAGAGCAAGCATCCACCGAACATGCTCACATTCTTTAAGAACATGATCATCTGCATGCGATCAGCAAAATTTGTATGAAATATGAGAGTGGTCGGAATTAAAAAGACGAGGATCAAGAGAGCTCCAATTCGAGTAAAATACCCTAAGATGATCGTGACGCTGCCTACCAATTCAAAGACAATGGCACCGAACAAGAAAAAGGAGGTATTCGACATGCCGAATTTGGCCATGTACTGGGCCGTCCCCTCGAAATTTCCAATCTTTCCGATCCCTGAATTCAAAAAGATTAAGGCAAGAAGAATTCTACCAATCAAACTCCCAAAGGCTTTTAACCATTCCATTTACGGATCTCCTTCTACAAAAAAAGGGTTTAGGATTTAAACTAATTTAAGGTCTTTATATTTCTTCACATGCTCAACTAATCCACCATCGTTAAGAATTTTTTTCATTACCGGTGGAAAGGGTGTAAAATGGATCGTTTCATTTTGTGTGTGATTGACAATCTGTCCCCCTTCGATGGAGAGCTCGATGATATCCCCCTCCATAAACCTCTCTGTATCACAGATGATGGCTGGCAGGCCGTTATTAAAAGAGTTCCGATAAAAAATTCGGGCAAAACTCTTCGCTAATACCGCTTGAATGCCGTTCATTTTGATGACAATAGCAGCATGTTCCCGACTCGAGCCCAACCCAAAATTATGACCCGCCACAATAAAATCACCTGCCGACACCAACTCAAAAAAACCAGGCCTTTCATATTCCAAAATATGTTTCGACAATTCGGGTAAATTGGACCGCAGATAGAAGTAGCGACCTGGAATAATATGGTCTGTACTGATGGCATCGCCAAACCTCCACACCCTTCCCTTCATTTTTCACCCCTTAAGGTTAATCCCTCAGTTACCGGTTTGGCAAAGAACCGAGAGGGATGTTGGAGAAAATTTTGGAGCGGTCACCTTCGCTTCGTTCTTCAACTCCATAGGGTTATTCAGCATGTTTCACGAGTCCCTCAAATCCATGAATCCAACCTTACCCTTAAAAATAAACTTCCCATCCGGATTCTAAAATTTTCGGAAGCATCCCTCTCAAAACGATGGGATTCATAATTCATAACGGAGGGATTACCCTTATAGATATTTTCTTGGGTCCGCGATCTTTCCTTCAATGGCCGTGGCAGCCGCCACCGCTGGCGAGCCAAGATAGATGAAGGACTTGGGGCTACCCATTCTCCCTTTAAAATTTCTGGGTTGAGTCGCCAGGCACACTTCTCCATCTCCTAAAACACCTTCATGAAGTCCGACGCAGGCCCCACAACCAGGGGGCATGGCCATGGCTCCAAATTCGATAAGGGTCTCCATCGTTCCATCTTTTAAAGCTTCTAAATAAACCCGGCGAGATCCTGGAGTGACAATCATCCGTGTTTGGGGATGAATCCTCTTACCCTTTAATATCTTTGCTGCAATTTGAAAGTCCTCTAACCTCCCATTGCAAGAGGTCCCGAGATAGACCTGATGCACCTTGATATTACCCATCTCACCAATCGTCTTGATATGGTCTACTTGATGGGGACAAGCGATGGTGGGTTTTAGCTCTTTTGAATGAATGACCATTGTTTTTTCATAGACCGCATCTGGGTCGGGGGACAGACTTTTGAAATCCTGAGGTCTCTCCATCTGAATCAACCAATTCCGGGTCACCTCATCCGAAAAGAAAAGCCCAACCTTGGCACCAGCCTCCACAGCCATATTGGCAATCGTCATCCTACCTGCCATCCCAAGATGTTGTATTGCATCCCCTGTAAACTCAAGGGCTTTATAGGTTGCCCCGGCTGCACCTATTTTCCCAATAAGATGAAGAATGATATCCTTCCCGTAAACACCGATGGGAAGTTCCCCCTCGACCACAACCCGAATGGTCTCAGGCACCCTCAACCAGATCTTCCCCAAGGCAATGGCCACTGCAGCGTCCGTTGAGCCCACGCCTGTTGCGAAAGCTCCTAAGGCGCCTCCTGTGCACGTATGGGAATCTGCTCCAATCACCACATCTCCCGGCCTCACCTCCATCTCTGCTACAACCTGATGAGAGATGCCATTTCCGACATCAGAAATCTGGCTACCTGTCCTTTCTGCAAAATCCCTTAAAAAAGAATGGTCATTACTCAATTCAAACCTTGGGCTGGGGGCGGCATGGTCAAGAAAGAAAAATGTCTTCTTTGGATGATAAACATTCTTGAGACCCATCTCCTCAATTTTTCTTATCGTTAGAGGTCCTGTCCCGTCCTGGGTATAAACAAGGTCCACCTTTGCAACAACGATCTCCCCTGCTCGAACCTCTCGATCTGCATGTTCACTCAATATCTTTTCGGCCAATGTCAATCCCATATGGACCCCCCATTTCGACCACTCATGGGTTCACCTTGAGAGGACTCCCTCTTTATTTTCATCTCCATGAACCCCTATTCATTTTTATACCATAAGTTTCCTTCCTATTCACCTTGAATTTATAAAATCCAATACTTATCTTTTAATTAGAGAGAGGGGGTGTTGTTATGGACAATAGAATTCAATTAGCACCATGTGGCTGTGTTTCTCATGACGATCAAAATGGTCGCCTAAAAATTGAATTGGAGCTCCCTGGGGTTGACAAAAAAGATATCACCCTGGAGATGAGAAAAGATAGTTTTTGCATCTCGGCCCCGAGAGGTGGGGATACGGAATATTCAGGTTGCTTTATGCTGGCCCACGAGGTTATCCCTGACAAAACAGAGGCCAAGTATGAAAGCGGTCTTCTCCAAATCTTCGCCCCCATAAAAGACTGGGAACATAAAGTGAATATAACGGTTCAATAGAGGGGATCAACTCTAAAATTTCTAAGCCCTTCCAATTTTGCGGTGGGGCTTTTTTTCTTTCAGATACCCCTCTCTTGCTCGGATCTCTATTTTGGATGAAGATTTTTATTGACAACTTTGACTGAAAGTGCAAACTTACATACCATATTTCAGTTATCTGCATAGAAAGGAGAAAAAAATGAAAGTCCGCGTTGATAAGGAAACGTGTGTAGGGGATGAAACATGCGTGGATACTTGTCCTGAAGTTTTTGAAATGCAAGGAGATGTGGCCATCGCCAAAATGGAAGAGGTGCCTAAAAACCTGGAGGAAAAAGTGAAGGCCGCAGCAAAAGACTGCCCTGTAGAAGCGATCATCATCGAATAACAGGTTTGTTCAAAGGGTTCTCTTAATAAGAGTGGAGGTTCAAAAAAGAGTCCTCTCCGTTTCTTGAAGCAACTGGCGCGCAATGATGAGCCTCATGATCTGGGCGGTTCCCTCATAGATCTGAATGACCTTGGCATCTCTCATCATTTTTTGCACTGGATGCCATTTTGTGTACCCCATCCCGCCTTAGATTTGTACGGCATGGGTGGTCACTTGCTTAGCCACATCCACCACAAAAGCCTTGGCCGTGGCGGCTTCTTTGGAAAATCGTCTCGCTTTTTCTTGAAGGGCCCTCTGATCCGGTGTTAAGTCAAATCCGATCATCTCTTTTCTCCATAGGAATAAAACCCCCTACCCGTCTTGACTCCCAAATATCCCGCTTCGACATATTTGGTGAGAAGGGGACAGGGACGATATTTATCTCCAAAGGCTTCCTGAAGGACACTCATCACAGATAGTACCGTATCCAATCCCACTAAATCAGCAAGCTCTAATGGGCCCATCGGATGATTGGCCCCCATCTTCATAATGGCATCGATATCTTCCGCTTTTCCCAAACCTTCGTAAAGGGTATAAATTCCCTCGTTCATGAAACTGAAGATCAATCGACTCGATATAAATCCAGGAAAATCGGATGCCTCCAAAGGGGTTTTACCCATTTTAAGACTGAGTTCCCGAGTTATCCGAAATGTTTCATCCGAAGTGACCAGTCCCCGGATGATTTCAATCAGCTTCATCACAGGTGCAGGATTGAAAAAATGCATTCCAATCACGCGATCTGGCCTCTGGGTGATTGAAGCGATTCGGGTGATAGAGATGGAAGAGGTATTGCTTGCCAGGATCGTTTCCCTCGGCGTCACCTCATTGAGCTTTTTAAAAATCTCCCACTTCAGAGGAATATTCTCGACTGCGGCTTCAATGATGAAATCACATTTTCCTAAATCTTCCAATTTAATGGTCGTCGAGAGCTTCTGGAGGATTTCCTCTTTTTCAGAGGTTGTCATTTTCCCTTTTTGAACCCGTTTATCAAAATCTGTGACAATTCTCATTCTTCCCTTCTGGACCGCCTCCATCGTCACATCCCTCATCAGGACATCAAACCCAGAACCCACGGCAACCTCTGCAATCCCACTCCCCATCTGCCCAGCACCCACTATTCCTATTTTTTTAATCTCCATAAGCATCTCCTCCCTGTTCATTTAATTTCTTAAATTATAACCTGGTTTAAGGATTCTTAATAACCCTTTTTAATCACAGACTATTTTTTAAATTCCCCAGGAAGGTACTTGTCTTTGATCTCTCTGAGATGATTGATCTTTCCTTCATCGATTTTGTTCAGGTAGCTGGTCCATCGATGGAGAGGTTTGGTAAGGTCTGTCAGGAGGGATTGGAAAGGCATTTCAGATTGATTCAGATTGAAATATCTCCCGTTTTTTTTCCTCTTTCTCTGTTTCCCAGATGGAGATCACAGGAAAAAACTTTGAAAATAAGATGATGGCTAAAGTGAATCCAGCGCAGAGACCAGCCATCATTGACCACTCCACCCATGAAGGCATGTAAGCACCTCGCACATAGGGAAGCCGAGGTTCACTTAAGGTGGGGATGATGATGAGGTAGCGTTCCAACCACATCCCGATCAGAACGGAGATGGAGGTGATCGATGTTCCCAAAATAGTCCTTGTCCTTTTTAACGCAAGGATGGGAAAGGGGATGATAAAACAGAAGAGGACCATCAGCCAGAAAAGAGGTGAATATTTTCCTGCCATTTTTGACCAGAAGACAGCTAACTCATCAACCCCTCCGCCATAGAACGTCGTAAGATATTCGGCAAGAGTAAAATAAAACCAGAGAAGCGACATGGTGAGGAGCAGAAGTCCCAGGTTGTTGAAATGGATGGGGTGGAGGTAGTCTTCCAGGTGATAAACCCTCCGTAAAATGGCCGCCACAAGAATAATGGCAGCAATTCCCGAATAGATGGCACCTGCCACGAAATATGGACCGAAGATCGTTGAGTGCCACATGGGTTGTGTCTGCATCCCAAAAACCCAAGAGACGACGGTATGGACACTCACCGCAATAGGAATGACAGCGATGCAGAGAAAGGTAGAAGCCTTTTTCAGTATTCGCTCCTGCCTCTCCGTCCCCCTCCATTCTAACGAAAGGAGTTGATAGACCCATTTTCGGCGTGGAAAATGATCTCGGAGAAGAGCAATATCAGGGATCATCAGCACATAGAGAAACACAACGCAGGTAACGAAATAAGTCATGATACAGGTGAAATCCCAAAGGAGCGGAGATCTGAATTGAGCATGAATGGCAACCCAATGAAACTTAATAGAACGGCCCAAGTCAAAAAGGATATTGGTCGGACCCGCTGCTAAGGCGAAGACCGTCACCACCTCTGCCGCACGCGTAATGGGGGTTCTCCATCCCGCATTTGTTATTCTTAAGATGGCAGAGATGAGTGTCCCAGCATGACTGATTCCGATGAAAAAGACAAAATTGACAAGATAAAAAGCCCAGGACATGGGATGACCCATACCCGTCACTCCCAGACCCCAAACATATTGCCAACCAAAGGCAAAGAAAGACCAAGAAAAGAGGATGGCGAGGGGAATAACGGTCGCCCAGAATGGCCATCTCATCTGAGTCAATGGGGCAAAGATTTGGCGATGTCTTTGGGCAATGGTTTCGCTATCCCCCATTCCATTCCCCTTCCTTTAAATAATAAACCTTGGGTTCTGTCCCCATTTCTTCCAACAATCTGAAGGCTCGGCGGCTCTTGGAGAGTTTTGAGACCTGACTCTTTGAGTCATTGAGATCTCCAAAATAGATTGCCTCGCTCGGGCAGGTCTCTACGCAGGCAGGAATAACTTCCCCCTCCCTAATCCTTCGTTTCTCCCTTTTGGCTTTCTCTTTTGCCTTACGAATCCTTTGAATACAAAAGTTACACTTTTCTGTAATTCCTTTTCTTCGTTGGTAAACATCCGGGTTGAACCCCTTTTTATATTCTTCCGGCCAGGTGGGTTCATACCAGTTGAAATATCGAACTGAATAGGGACAGTTGGAGATGCACATTCGGACACCAATACATCGGGGATAAACTTGTGCCACGATCCCTTCTGGATTTTTGTATGTGGCCGCGACAGGACAGACAATCGTACAGGGTGGACGGTCACAATGCATACAGGGGATGGGAATAAAGCGCATCTCCACATCTGGATAATTTCCTTTTACTTCTGAAACGAGATTCATCCAGAACTTCGCCCTTCCTAATTTGGATTCTTTCTCTCCTGCAAAGGAGACGTTATTTTCCTGGCGGCAAGCTATCACACAGGCCTGACAGCCTGTGCATTTATCTAAATCGATGACCATCCCCCATCGGTACATATCAACCTCATGTCTGTGTCTGTCCTCCGTGTGCGGGGTTAGATGAGAACATCAAATCCGCAATCTGCATTCCGAAATCCAAAATTACAAATTATGCTTTATACACCTTCACTCTCGTTGAAAAGGGAGAAACAAATCCACCCAGATAGTCGTATTCTCTCACGAGTATATCATTTGGGTTCATTCCTCTTCCTTTCGCCCAGCGGCCATAAGCCTTGTGACCCTGTCCATAGGGTATATGGATGACATTTGGATGTGCCCCAGGGAAGACCCGTGCTTTCCCTCTCAATTTTCCTGTATTCGACTCCACCCAGATGAAGTCTCCGTCCTGAATCCCCATCTTCTGTGCAGTTTCTGGATTGATCTCAACCCAGGAGTCCCATTTCTCTTTCAAATGAGGACCTAAGATCTCTTGGAGGAAAGGCTGATTGGCTCCTCTCCCTTCTGCTGTGGTCATCAGTTTATAGTGAATGAGGTAGAATGGAAACTCCTTCTCTTCACCAACCCATCTGGGTCGTTCAAAATGAGGAAGAAAGACTTTGTCTCCTCTCGCTTCCACTTTCATCTCTTTTAATATTTGATCCAGTCCTTTTCTATTCCTTTTCGATACCTCCTTTAGAGCTCGTTCCATGGTTAAGGAGTAGAATTCAAATTTTCCTGACGGAGTATTAAATTTCTCTCGCCATTCCCCAAATGGGTAAAAAGAATCCCACCAACCGCCTCGCTCGATTAAGACTTTCCAGAATTCATCAAAATCTTTTGCTTGGACAGATCCTCGTTTCGTTACAAAAATCCCTTTGGTCGCTTCCTTCAAAGCTTCTTGAAAATCTTTCCAGGGAAAGGACTTCCCCACGCTTCCACCTATTCTTTTGGCGATATGAATGATGACATCCCCTGTATTACGGGTGTCATAAAGGGGTTTGTCAAGCGTGGGACTGCGCAATCCAAACATTGGGAAACCCAGCCCGGGCTCCACATGATCATCCTGCCATCGCTCGAAATAGGTTCCGTCGGGAAGCACGAGATCTGAAAACATCGTCGTCTCATCCATAAAGGGTGAAAAACTGACGATGAAAGGAATCCTTTCGATGACATTTCGAAACGTCTCCGGCTCAGGAAGGCTAAAGAGTGGGTTGGTATAATAAAGCAGAAGTGTGTCGATCGGATAAGAAGTACCTTTTTGAATTCTTTCCAGAAGGTTTGAAGGAATTTCATCAGCAAAAGGAAATGGAAGGTTTCCTGCTCCATCCAATCGAGGCTTGGAAAGGCTTTTTTCTGCAATCCCGTCTCTTTGAATAGCAGGCCATTTTTTGAAAGGAGGTTTTCTTTGAAGAAGGACACCCCCGGGATGATCGATGGAGCCCACCAGCGCATTGAGGCAATCCACAGCCATCTGTGCATAGGTCCCATTGGTCTGCATCCCTACCCCTCTGCCGGTAATGGCAATGGAGGGTAGATGAGATGAAAATTCTTGGGCAATCCGAGCAATCGTCTCTTCGGGGACTCCGGTTAACGAGGAAACTTGTTTGGGGGAATATTCCTTGAGGACGAGGGTCTTAAAACCCATATGTGTTTTTCCATCGCTGTCTTTCCAATCATTGAATCCAAATGTATAACGATCAATAAACGGATAATCATATTTTTTCTCTTGAATGATCCAATAGGCGATTCCCAAAGCCAACGCTCCGTCTGTACCCGGCTGGATGGGAACCCACTGGTCAGCCTTCGATGCGGTTACAGAGAATCGCGGCTCAATCTGAACCATCTTTCCCCTGATCCCGGGTCTTCCTCTTCTTAGAAATCCATACCCCCATAGGTTTCTCAACGAAGGCCTCGACGCTTCCAGAAGACTGGTTCCAAAGGAGAGAACATAATTCACCTTCTCCCAATGAGTGGCCAGAAAGTCTTTTACACCCATGGTGAAGAGATGACCTTTCAGGATGCCTTCCGATCCCCTAACAGGATTTCCAAGATGATTGGGAGAACCATAGGCTTCCATGAATCGCGCCATCAATTCAGCCATGTGGCCACGATACCTCCCTCCCAATAACATCAGATGATGAGGGTTTCCTTCTTGGCGGAGGGTCTTCAATCTCTGGGTGACAAGGTCTATTCCTTCCTCCCAGGAAATCTTCTCCCAATTTCCCTCCCCCCGTTTTCCTTTTCTTTTTAAAGGATGACGGACTCGGTCGGGATCGTAAAGGACCTGAAGTCCAGACTGTCCCTTTGGACAAAGCCGTCCTTTATTGATGGGATAATCTTTGATCCCTTCCAATTTAACTGGCCAACGCATGATCGACCGAATTCGAAGCCCGCAACCCCCAGGGCATTGAAGGCAGATGCCTGTTGACCAATACTCCTCATATGGAATCCATTCTCCTTCCTTGGGCAGGGCGTGGAGAAGTTCCTCCGGCAGAGTCATCCCGAAAGTAGCTGCCCCGATCAGTTTCAGTAATTGTCTTCGGTTAATTTTCATTATCGATCGTCAGTCGAGAGATGTAAAGCGTTGGAGATCACTTTTTACTCCTAACCCCTTACCTTCTTAGATCTATTTTCACACGATGCACTTTGCTCCATGTTCTCTCCGATTTTCTGCGATCAGCTCGAGTGGCATGTATAACAATCGTTGCTCGCCCCTCTTTTTTGGTGGCAGTCCATGCACCACTCCATATAGTTTCTGTCAACCATCTGGATGGGTCTTTCCTTCACACCAGTAAAACCGTGGCAAACGGAACAGTTCACCTTATTCTGGATGTGAATCCAGTGAGGGAAAACAACAAATTTTGGAAGTTCATACATACGGTTCCATGGAATTTCCCTATTTGCCTTCACATAGTCGATCACTTTCAATGCCTCAGGTCGCTTGCTCATGACATCCGTTGCATGGCAGGCACGACAAAGCTCAATGTTTGGGATCCCTGCAGCACGATACCTTTCTATATACCGATGGCAGAAGGAGCAGTTTAATTGAACCGCCTCTTTGTGATGGAGGTGATTGAAAAGAACGGGTTGATCCACAGAGATCCAACTAAAAATTGGAAAAATTGAATAAAAAATGGATTCGGTTTGATAACGATAGCGATAATAAACAAATATGGAGAGAATGACGATGATCAAAATAAAAATTAAAAAAGCGAGTTTCTTTTTCATTTTTATTATCTATATGGGATAGTCTGTAAATCTGTCAAGAAGAAATTCGGCAGAATGGTCATCCCTCTGTTTCGGGTACAAAACAGGACCGATAGGGATGCTGGAGAAAATGTTAGAACGGGAACCTTAGCCTCGCTCTTTAACTTGATCGGTTCATTCAGTATATCTCACGACTCCATTCCATCAGTGAATCCAGCCTTATTATTAAAGAGTATATTCCAACCCGTATTCTAAGGATTTTCGAAAGCATTCCTGTCGGGACGATGGAGTGCCTAACCCGTAACTGAGGGATGACGCAGAATGGCATTCCATTAATAAAATAGATGATCCACGGTGAGCAAGATCATCACCACCAAAGCATAGGAGTTTATGCTTTTGAAATGGAACTCCGAAGAAAATGGGTGGTAAGGGGCGCTAATTAATTTCAAAGATTTCCACAACAGCCAAAATGCAATAAAAAATAAACTCCCATGGATCAGATGAGATTCCACCATCCCAAATAGGGGCATCATCATACAGGCTGCTGCGGTCGCAAAGATCCAGATGAAGGTAATCCGACTGAGTTGTAAAGAAGTAAATATTCTACTGAGTGAAGGTAGTCCAGCTTTCTCATAATCCCTTCCGAATTTTAATAGGAGAAGCCAGAAATGAGGCACTTGCCATATAAAAAAGAAAAACGATATGGCAAGGATGGGTGGGTCAAGCGAAAAAAGACCTTTCCCGGAAACCCAGCCTATTAATGGAGGAATAGCACCAATCAATGCTCCTGGGATGGCAGCAAAGGCAGTCTTTCTCTTTAGCAAGGTGTAGAATCCGTTGTACCAAAGCATGGCGAAAAGCCCTAAGCCCAAAGCCGACTTAGGGGCACCTAAAAGAAGGATAACAGATCCGAATAGTAGGAGGCTAATTGAAAATGTTAAGGCTGCCGATGGAGATAGTTTCTTTGAAGGGATCGGGCGTCCTCGGGTTCGATCCATCCGTTGATCATGCTCTCTCTCCTGGTATTGATTGAGGGCACAAGAACCGGAGGCGAGAAAAAAAACACCCAGGATCGGGAGGATTATTTCTGTAGACCATTCTCGGCGGGAGAGGATGAATCCTGTAGAAGTGGAAAGGGTTGAAAAAAAGGCAATTCTGAATTTGACCAATTCTAAGAGAATCCTTGTCCATTTTGCCATGACTATCGCTCGTTATTTCAAATCCTTAATATAGTGGACAAGTTCAGTGAGTTCATCTTCCGTCAATGCCTGGGGGGGCATAATAGGAGGATAACCTACGACCACATACGTATTCGGCTTCAGTATATATGTCCTAATAAAGGCCTCATCTGCTATTACCGTCTGCTCCTTTCCGTCTATCAATACCCTCTCTTCTTTACCAAATAAACCCTTAAGAGTAGGACCCACCCTTGGAGTTCCGTCGACGCTGTGGCAAGCTACACACCCTTTTTCATGGAAGAGCTGAGCTCCACCCGGTTTCCCCTTAGTCGCTTCTATTTCTTTCCCCCTCTTTTGAATCCACTGATCAAACTCATCTACAGGAATTACCACAATCTTCGTGACCATATTGGCATGTTGCAGTCCACAATACTGCGTACAGAATACATCAAATGTCCCCACTCCGGTTGGCTGAAACCATAATGTATTGGTCATCCCTGGCACCACATCCTGCTTAATTCTGAATGCCGGTGCATAGAAACCATGAATCACATCTTGTGAAGTAAGCGATAACTTGACCGGCTTTCCCACGGGGACTTTTAGCTCCGTACTTTTCACACCATTTTCATACTCAAAAAGCCAGGACCACTGCCGTGCAATCACCTTGACTTTCAGAGCATCACCAGGAGCCTTTTTCAAGAAATTAAAGCCCGTCAACCCATAATAAAACATGGCCAGAACCAGGAGCGTGGGGACGATGGTCCAAATGATTTCAAGCCAGATGTTTCCATGAATATCAGAGGGTTGAGGATTTCTCTTCTTCCTATACCGGATCACAAAATAGACCATTAAAAAGGTGATCAGGCCGAGGAGGAAAACAGTGATGGCCAGAATGAAAAAGAAAACTTGATCAACGACTTCTCCGGATAAACCCGTCGCCCACGAAACGAACATGATCGTTTTTCCTCAACGAAAAGCCACGTCAGAAAATGTCAATCCGATAAACACCGTCAGGGCAGCCAGAACAATTGGAATCATGAGTTTAAAGAGCAGCCCTGTTTCATATTTGAGATGCATGAAGTAACTGAGCACCAGCCCGGATTTGATGGCGGCGATGATCAGGACGATGGCGATGCTCAGAAGACCTAAATCCATCCCTGCCATGGATACGGTGATCCCTGTTAAAATCACTAATGCCAGCCATACAAGAATATAGGTTCGATACTTTCTATTCTTCATGGATAATTCTTTCACCCCTGATTCGTTTTCTTATTCCCCTTTTACGAATAAAAGGCTTATGTGATTAAGTAAAATAATGGGAAGAGGAAGATCCATATAATATCCACAAGATGCCAGTACAATCCGGTGTTCTCTAAGGGAACGAAGCGATGTTCATTGATCTTCCCTTTCATCACCAAAACCAGCATCGCAGAAAGAATAAAAAGGCCTATCAGCACATGGAGACCATGCAATCCCGTCATGGAATAATAAAGACCAAAGAAGAGAATCTCCCCTTTGCTGCGGCCTAAGAGACGGGGGGAATTGGGATAAAGGCCATGTCCAATCTTGGCCGTCCATTCTACATATTTAATTCCAAGAAATAGAATTCCTAAAAAAATGGTAGCCAACAGGAAAAGCCCCGATAATCTGCGGTTCCCTTTTTGGACGAAGAAGATGGAAAGGACAATGGATAAACTGCTGGTGATGAGTATGAGGGTGTTGAATGTGCCGAGGACTCGATCCAGTTCCCATGCGGCAAGATGAAAATCTATGGGATTTTTGTAACGGTAAGAAGAATAAAGAATAAACAACCCTCCAAACAGAAGTATTTCTGATAGGAGAAAGAGCCACATCCCGATTTTTGAGCCCATATCGTCCCGATGCGTTTCCATAACAATCTTCGTGATTCTTTAACCCAAATGGCTATTCTATAGTTTCAGGGTTTATCTCCCAAGATTTTCGCCCGAACCTTTAAATCCCGGGCTCCTTGAACCCTTTAAGGATTATCCAAATTCATATGGCCCTTTTCCCACAATGGGAATTTTTTCAAAATTATGGGTGGGTGGAGGTGAAGGAATTTGCCATTCCAGGGAGGCTCCTTTCCACGGATTATCTTCTGCCTTTTCTCCTCTCCGGAGACCTTGAATGAGATTGAAGAATATCCAAATCAGCCCAGCGATGAGAATCCAAGACCCGATGGTTGAGATGAGATGAAGCGTATGGAACGGAGGGGGGTAGTCATAATACCTCCTGGGCATTCCTTCCCAACCCAGAATTAACATAGGAAAATAAAGAATGTTAAATCCGATGAATAAAATGATCCACCCTCCTATGGTTCGTTTCATGTCATACATTTTTCCAAACATCTTTGGAAACCAGTAGTGGAGGGCGGCCAGGAAGCCAAACCCCATCCCCCCAAAAATGATGTAATGAAAATGCCCGACGACCCAGTAGGTATCATGGAGATGCATATTCACCGCAAGGGCCCCTTGGATCAAACCGGTCAGCCCTCCAATAGAAAAGAGAAAGATAAACGTGAGGGCAAACAGAAGGGGTGGCTTTAATTCAATCGAACCTTTGTATAATGTCGCCACCCAGTTGAATACCTTGATCGCACTGGGAACGGCGACTAAAAAAGTCAGCAGGGAAAAGATCACGCTGGCGAAGTCGCTCTGTCCGCTGACAAACATATGGTGACCCCAAACCAGGGAACCCACGCTGGCAATCGCAATGCTTGAAAAGGCAATGGCTTTATATCCGAAAATATTTTTCCTAGAAAAAACAGGGATCACCTCAGAAACCACCCCCATGGCTGGAAGGATCATGATATAGACCGCCGGATGGGAATAAATCCAGAAAAGATGCTGGTAGAGAAGGGGGTCCCCACCTTTGGCAGGGTCGAAAACACCTATACCAAAATATCTTTCGATCATGATGAGGGCGAAAGTAATTCCAATGACGGGTGTGGCAAGAATTTGAACCCAGGCTGTGGCATAAACTCCCCACACAAAAAGAGGGAGACGAAACCAGCTCATACCAGGGGCTCGAAGCCGATGAGTCGTCGTTACGAGATTGACTCCAGTCAGGATCGAGGACATCCCCAAAATAAAAACTCCAAAAACCGCAAGGGGAACATTAACGGTCGTTCGTAGGCTGTAAGGGGCGTAAAAAGTCCAGCCCGTATCAATAGGCCCTCCCGCAGTAAAAAGGGAGAGAAAAACAATTGCTGCACCAGAGGCATAGAGCCACCAGGAGAGGAGGTTGATCTTAGGGAAAGCCATGTCCCTGGCGCCGATCTGGATCGGTAAGAAGAAGTTACCGAAGATCGCCGGAATAGCTGGGATGACCACCAGAAAGATCTGGATGATTCCGTGCAAAGTAAAAATGGCATTGTACATCTGCGGTTTCATCAGGGGAAACCCCGGAGCAATCAGTTTCAACCGCATCAGAAATCCAAAGAAGACAGCCACGGAGAAGAATAAAAGGATCAAGCCAAGATAAAGCAGACCGATTCTCTTGTGGTCCGTTGAAAGAATCCATGCAAGGATTCCACGATACTTCCCCTGATGATCATAAAAACTGGCGGCGGGATAGGTTTTCTCCAATACCCCATTTTGGGTCATCCTGACGACTCCTTTTCAACGGGCTTTCTCTTTCCCTTAAAAACGAGAAATAAAATCAATGATAGGGCAAAAAGCAAAGAGACAATTCCAGTGACTTTTAAAGTATTGAATACGTATTTTCTTCCTTTCGGATCATAGCTGAAGCAAAATCTCAGGGCTTTGCTGAAAGTGGGTCCGACCTTTCCTTCCGATGCTTCCAGCAGAGCCATTTTTATGTCAAATGGAAGGAACTCTGTGCCATAAATGTAACGCGTGATCTTCCCATCGGAAGAGAGGATGACCAGTGATACAGGATGCAAAAAATCTTGCCCCTGTTTTTTAAAATGAAACCCGATGGCACCGGTCAGTTGTTGGATGTTTTCTTTATCCCCGGTTAAAAATGTCCAAGCATCTTCAGGGAATGGTTTTTCAATCATCTTCAGAACCATTTTTTTCTTTTCAAGAGCGAGGTCAGGTTTCTCAGTTTCGTCAAAACTGAATGCCAGCACTTGGTATTCTTTGCCGAGTTCAGAAGGCCTCTTATTTATGACCCCGGCCAAATTAAATAATAAGAAACTACAGACATTGGGGCATCTGTAATAAACCGGAGCAAGAATGGTGGGCTTACGGATCAGCTGTCTTAAACGGATGGTATCGTCATTTTCATTTCGAAAGGTTAGATCAAGGGATATAACCTGGCCCAATTTTTCTTCTATTCCAATACCTTCCTCCCCTTTCGGATGCTCCACATGACCATCAAGGCTCTGGTGGAGAAAAAGGAAAAAGATAAACACCAAAATAATTTTAATACATTCCCTCCTCTGAATCATTCTACGGATCATTCCTTTTTGAGTCTCCCATAAGAAATTATCCCATTCCAGGACTTAAAATCAACAGAGAAATAATAATTCGATATATCTCTGAATTGTGACGAAACTTCATATTGACACACTCTGTTGGTATAGATATAAAGTATAGTCATGAAAAAGATCCTCGCAGGGGATGTGGGTGGGACAAAAACACGCCTTGGTCTCTTTGACGTGTCCAAAGGTCGCTTTCACCTCCTATCTGAGAAAATCTATTTAAGCCAAAATTACAAAGGGTTGGAGAACATCCTCGGAGATTTTCTGAGAGGACAAGGAGAGGTCGCTTCTGCTTGCTTCGGGGTGGCGGGACCTGTCACCCAAGAAATCGTCATTGCGACCAATCTCCCGTGGTGGATCGACATCCAATCCCTCCGAAGAATACTCCCTTTTAAAAAGGTAGAAGTGATCAATGATCTGGTGGCCAATGCTTATGGAATCTCCATTTTAAAGAAGAGGGATTTTGAAATTTTAAATGTGGGCAAAGCGAGGGAGGGAAATCAGGCCCTCATCTCTGCCGGAACAGGCTTGGGGGAGGCGATTCTCTTTTGGGATGGCAAACAACATGTCCCTTCCCCTTCTGAAGGAGGACATGCTGAATTCGGGCCTAGAAATCATTTGGAATTAGAACTGTTTCATTTTCTCTCTGAACGTTTCGATCATGTCAGTTATGAAAGAGTCCTTTCGGGAGAAGGCCTTTTCCATATTTACCAATTCCTCAAGGATTCAAAAAAGTTTGGCAGTGAACCACTGTGGCTTTTAGAGAAGATCAAAAGAGAAGACCCGGCAGAAGTGATTTCCGAAATGGCTCGCCTCAAAAAAAACAGGCTTTGTATCCAAGCACTGAATCTTTTCACCTCCATCTATGGCGCAGCGGCTGGAAATCTTGCCCTTCAAGTAATGGCCGTTGGGGGAGTTTTTATTGGAGGGGGAATCGCACCCAAGATTATTTGGAAACTGAAAGAGGGGACGTTCATGAAGGCCTTCAAAAACAAGGGAAGGTTATCCCATCTTGTAGCGCCCATCCCTGTGAAGGTGATTATGAATGAAAAAACAGCTCTGCTGGGTGCAGCCGCTCGGGCGATGGCTCTCTTAAAGGATGAATCTCCGATCGCTAAATCAGATGATCATAGGAGCGGGTGATGAAAAGCATCGAAGAATGGGAACGATATAAAAGGGATCTCGCTTTCAATCCCGAGATCGGGTTGATGATAGATATCAGCCGAATGAAGTTCCCAACAGGCTATTTCAATCGGATGGCACCTCAAATGCAAAAGGCATTCCAAGACATGAAGGCGCTGGAGTCGGGGGCCATGGCTAACCCGGATGAAAAAAGAATGGTGGGCCATTACTGGCTTCGCGCTCCGGAATTGGCCCCGAAAAGAGAAATCACCCGAGACATTCAGAAGACCCTTCAGGCCATCAAAGAGTTCACCCAAAACGTCCATGCTGGAAAAATAACCTCTCAAAAAGGGAAGCCCTTTTCTCGAATCCTGATCATTGGCATTGGCGGATCAGCCTTGGGCCCTCAGTTTGTATCCGATGCACTCCGAACCTTCAAAGACCCGATGAAACCCTATTTCTTTGATAATACGGATCCGGATGGGTTCGACCGAGTTTTAGGAGAATTAAAAGGAGCATTATCAGAGACGATGACCATTGTCATCTCAAAAAGTGGTAGCACCATCGAAACCCGTAATGGAATGGTTGAGGCAAAAGCGGTTTACCAGGCAAAAGGACTCCGTTTCGACAGACACGCGGTGGCGATCACCAGGACAAATAGCGATTTGGATCGTATTGCCAAAAGAGAGGGATGGATGGCGAGGTTTCCCATGTGGGACTGGGTCGGTGGACGTACTTCAGAGACTTCGGCCGTGGGCCTTCTCCCGGCTGCTCTCCAGGGGATAGATATTGATGCACTCTTAGAAGGTGCTCGCCTTTGCGATGAGGTAACGCGCAAGCAAGACTCTCGAACCAATCCCGCCGCCCTTTTGGCACTTGCATGGTATCACGCAACAGGAGGTCGTGGGGAAAAAGATATGGTCATCCTCCCTTATAAAGATCGACTACAACTCTTCCCAAAATATCTCCAGCAACTCATTATGGAATCCCTTGGCAAAGAAAAAGATCTCAACGGTCACATTGTTCATCAAGGGATTTCCGTTTACGGAAATAAAGGCTCCACGGATCAACATGCCTATATCCAGCAACTTCGGGAGGGGGTGAATAATTGTTTTATTACCTTTATTGAAGTGCTCAAGGACCGGGAAGGTCGTTCTTTCACCATAGACGGGAAGGCGACCAGCGGAGATTATCTGAATGCTTTTTTACAGGGAACTCGAAGAGCGCTCAGCGAAAAGGATCGGGAATCCATCACCCTGACGATTCAAAAGATAGATGCCCGTTCCATCGGCGCTTTGATCGCCCTTTTTGAGCGAGCCGTTGGTTTCTATGCATCGCTAATCCATATCAATGCCTATCATCAACCTGGTGTCGAGGCCGGGAAAAAAGCGGCAGGACAATTCATCCAACTTCAGGCGAAGGCCCTTGCCTTTCTGAAGAGAAAAAAAGGGAAGTCTTTTACATCAGAGGAGGTCGCCTCGGCGATCGGTGCAGAGGAAGAAGCGGAGGTGATATTCAAATTATTGGAGCATGCAGCGTCGAATGGGGACCATCCAATTAAAAGAAAATTGATGAATCCTCCTTTTCTATCCCGATACCAAGTGAAGGCCTAATCCGTAGAGACCGGCCGAGGGTCGGTTGGGGGGGGATTGATCATTTTTGAGAATTTTTCTACATGAAATCCCAGTTTCTCTGCCAAAATAATTAAACGGGGGGGAAAGGGTTGGGCTGTCCCGTTTCCCCACCAATACTTTTCAAGCCCTCCGATGGATTCATCCAGTATCTCTTTCATTGAGTTTTGTGCCTCTTCTATAGAAATGCCTAAATTCCACTTCTCCGTCAAATCGAGAAGGGTCATGATTTCCTCAATTTGCTCAGCCTGCTGTGCAAGGTCAATCCCTTTGCTTTTTTGAAGGGCACTCATTTTCTCCATTAAAATCTCGTTCAAAACTGACAAAGATCTCTCCTCCTTGAGATGGTACTCATGCACCTTGGCCTCTTCTAAAATCTGGTCGATCTGCCCCCTTCCGAGGGTTGTTTTAAAATCTTTTTTCAATGCGTTGATCTCCTGAAATAAACGATGGCCAAGCGTGATTTCAGCAGCCACACGAATTTCGTAGGGAATGTCCAACCCTTCTTTGGACAAAGCCTCAACGACCTGTTTGGTCTTGTCAAAAAGGTCAGCGTAAATCTGGCAATGCTCATCAAATTCTTTTTGGATGAGTTTTTGAAAGATCGCCTGTCTTTCCTCCTTGAAGGTATCTTGTATGGTAAAGATTTGACTCCCAAGGAGCAAGGTGAGAATTTTGGCCATCTCCTCCTCACCCTTCCCAAACCCTTCCAATGTTTTTTCCCTTAAGACATCGAACGGGAGATCTCCATTTTTTTCTGAGACCCAGGTTCGAAAAACCTTTTTCTCGGAGGGAATCAATCCAAAGAGAAATTCCTTAGGCTCGGGAATCACCTCAGAGGTCACTTTCACCTGCCCTAAAACCAATAAGTCCTTTTCTTCCCCAATCTTTTCGTAACGAACCTTTTCCACCCAATAGGAAAAGATTTTCTTCTCCCCATCCCCACCGTCAAATAAAGAAAAGATGGCAAAGTGGTTGACGACGTTAGCGGGGATCACCCATCTCGGTTTTACAAAAGAATGATAAATTTGGTCACCCCTCCCCATCTCGGGGAGATTGCTTTTGGCTTCAGTTAAACATTGAATGAATTTTTTCTCGATCTCTCTGCCTGCCATCTCTTCTACTATTTGGATCGCCCTGGCCGCATGTTGGAGGATGAGAATCGTCTCTAACCCCGCCAAATCCGCGAAGAACCAGCCACAACTCGTATACATCTGTAAGGCATGCCTCTGCATTTCCAAAAGTTTAAGTCCGGTGATTCTTGCTTTTTCATCGAGGTCTTTCGTTCCGTACTGCTCAAAGAAGGTGTTGATTTTTTCAGAAGACCGACGAAGGAGGACTTCAATATACCCATTTCGGGCATCCCAGACATCTTTAAATATTCTCTCTCCCTCTCTTTCAAAGACCAATCCGAGTTCATCCCTCAAGAGATCGAGAGCCTCTCTCAGGGGTTTTCTCCATTTTTGATTCCATCCAGGTCTTCCTCCGGTGCTGCATCCACAATCTTCTTTCCATCTCCCTACCCCATGGGCACAGCTCCACGAGGTCCCCTCTCCTTCTGGTCCTTCATCAATCTCAACTTCGTAAACAGGGGGAAACCGCTTCAGGTAGGCAGCGTAATTGATCACCTCAAAGCCTCTTGTTGGAAACCCTTTTTCTAAGGCATAAGCCAAAGCCATGTCCCCAAATTTTTTATGATGACCATAGGTCTCCCCATCGGTCGCGATGTGAATCAATGGAGGTCTCTCTTTTGATTCCTGGTAGAATTGAACAAATCGATCGCAGAAGAGGTCACCATCTTTTAAGAGATCCCCAAAAGCGATCTCTTTGGAAATCGTCCCGTTGTAAAAAAAGAGGTCAATGAATTGGTCCAACCGTTTTTTCCCAGAAGAGTCCCTGATAAAACATCGGTAGGGTTGAGTGGAATCGATCCGACCCTGGGAAACATCCGTCCATCTCTTTCCCCCAAAGGGCCGGACCCTCAGTGCCTGAAAGGGACTTAGGATGACAAACCGGATGCCATGCTTGACCAACCCCTGAAGAGTGGGATAGTTCACTGCCGTCTCAGGAAGCCACATCCCTTCTGGTTTCCGTCGAAACCTTTTCTCAAAATCAGCCATTCCCCAGAGAATTTCTGTCTCTTTATCCCTCTCGTTCGCCAAAGGCATGATGATGTGGTTATAAACCTGTGCGATGGCATTCCCATGACCAAACCTTTTTAAACCTTCCCGATCTGCCTCGAGAATCTTTTGATAGACAGAAGGGAACTTCTTTTCTAACCAAGGAAGAAGTGTAGGACCAAAATTGAAACTCATCAAAGAATAATTATTATGGATGGCTAAGATCTTCCTCTTTTCGTCAAGGATACGGGCGTAGGCATTGGGCCGATAGCATTCCATGGTAATCCGCTCATTCCAGTCATGGAAGGGATGAGCGCTTTCTTCAGCCTCAACCATCTCAAGCCATGGGTTTTCTCGGGGAGGCTGGTAGAAATGACCATGAAGGGCTACAAAAGCGTCTTTGATTTTTGGTTTAACCAATTCCTTATCTACTCTTTGGGTTGTTTCGCATCGTAGATGCGTTTTTTGATCTGTCCGATCTGTTTGGTCACGGGGATCTCTTTCGGGCAGACCTCGGTGCACTTCCACCGAGTCTGACATCCCCAGGCACCGTTTTTCTGATCCAGGAGGGCGATCCTTTCCTCCGAACCTTCATCTCTTGAGTCAAAGAGATAACGAAAGGCCCGAACCAATGCAGCGGGCCCGACATAATCTTCTGTCTCTTTGTTCTGATTGACCGGACAGGAGGCGGTACAGCAGGCGCAGAGGATGCAACGAATGGCCTCTTCAAATAGTTTGTGGTCCTCTGGAGATTGTTTCCTCTCCTGGTCGGGTGGAGACGTTTTGGTGAGTAGATGGGGTTTGATGGAAAGATATTTTTCAAAAAACGGGACCATATCCACGACCAAGTCCTTGACCACTCTAAAAACGGGCAATGGCTCAATGAGAACCTCTTCCTTAAACCTTTTAACCAGTTTTTGACAGGCCAGACCACAAATTCCGTCGATCCTCATCCCGTCAGAACCGCAGACACCATGGCCGCAAGACATTCGAAAAGACAAGGTTGGGTCTTGCTCCCAACGAATGCGGTTGAGACAATCGAGAAGCCGATCCATGGGATCGGCTTCCACCTTAAACGTCTGATAGTACGGCGTCTCGTCTTTCTCCGGGTCAAAACGGAAGATTTTTAATTTAATAAGCATTCACCACCTCAAAATCAGCCCTCTCCCCCTTTAGCAAAGGGGGGTGGGGGGATTTGTTCGATCAATAAACCCTTGTCTCCGGTTGGAAGCGTGTGATCTTCACAGGCTTATATCTTATTTCCGGCCCTTTGGGTGTCTGAAAAACAAGTGTGTGTTTTAAAAAGTACCGATCTGCTCGTCCTGGAAAATCTTCCCGAAAGTGAGCGCCACGACTTTCCCTCCGATGAAAGGCACTGAAAAGAATCACTTCGGAGAGATGGAGTTGATGAGATAATTCCATTGCCTCCATTAACTCATAATTAAATGCCTTTCTTGGGTTCGTCACCCTAATCTTTTGATAACGCTCCTTCAGAGACCGAATTTCTTCGATCCCATTCTTCAGCCCCTCCTCATTTCGAAATACGGAGCCGACGTCCATCATCAGGGACTGCATCCTTCGCCGAATTTCATCCACCTTCTCTTTCCCGCTCGAGTTGGATAATTGTTTGATCCTCTCCTCCAGAGTCTTCAACGGGTCGCCTGACAGAGGTGTATGTTGATATTGTTGAATCGCTTTCTTCATCGCCAACCCGCTTCTTCGCCCAAATACAAGCAAGTCGAGAAGGGAATTGCAGCCAAGCCGGTTTGCACCATGAACCGATACGCACGCACACTCCCCGGAGGCATATAACCCCTGGGCGACCGCACCCTTTTCGTCCTTCAGGACTCTTCCATCCACATCCGTGGGGATGCCCCCCATGACATAATGACAAGTCGGTTGAACAGGAATGGGGTCATAGACGGGATCGACCCCTAAATAAATTCTCACAAAGGAGGTGATCTCCCAGAGCCTTTCCAGAATCTTCTCTTCCCCAAGATGTGTGAGATCGAGATGAACATAATCCTTTCCGGAAATCCCTTTCCCTTCTCTGATCTCAGTAACAATGGCGCGGGAAACCACATCCCTCGCCGCCAGATCCTTTACCGTTGGAGCGTATCGTTCCATAAATCGCTCACCCAATCGATTCCGTAAAAATCCACCCTCGCCTCGGGCGGCTTCGCTCACCAGAATCCCCAGAGGATAAAGCCCAGTGGGATGAAATTGGATGAATTCCATATCTTCCAACGGAATTCCTGATTCATAGGCTAAGGCGAGACCATCCCCTGTGGAGGCAAAACTATTGGAAGTGGTTTTGTAAATTTTCCCACATCCACCTGTGGCCAAGAGGATGGCTTTGGCCTGCAGAAGATGGAGTTCACCGGTCGCCAGGTCATAGACCACGACTCCTCGATAACGATCACCCTCCAAGATGAGGGAGAGGACATAATGTTCAGAATAGAATTTTACGCGTTGTCGTAAACACTGGTCATATAAGGTATCGAGAACGACTCTCCCTGTTCGGTCCGCTGCATAACATGCTCTCCTCACAGGGCCTTTCCCATAGTCTCGGGTATGGCCTCCGAACTTGCGTTGCGCAATCTTTCCTTCTGCCGTGCGACTGAAGGGCACACCCATGTGTTCCAATTCATAGATGACCCGTGGAGCGTCCTTCACCATAATCTCGATCGCATCCTGATCACCGAGATAATCACTTCCCTTAACGGTGTCGAAGAGATGCCATTCCCAATGATCCTCTTCATCATTCCCAAGTGAAGCGGAAATCCCGCCCTGGGCTGCCCCGGAATGGGAACGGGTAGGATAGACCTTGCTCACCAAGGCCACATCAGCCTGCCCTGTGCACTCCACCGCCGCACGAAGGCCTGCCAGACCAGTTCCTATAATAATGATGTCATGTTGAAAGATCATGTGGATCGCTCTTCGATGGGAATATACTCACATGCCTGAGGGCCACAGTATGTCCCGATATAATCGGCATCAGGACGATAGAGTTCAGGTTTGGGTTGGGCCTCGGCAAACTTCTCTTCGATGATATGGGCGGACCAACCCGAGATTCTTGAGAGAGCAAAAACAGGAGTGAAAAGGTCAATGGGAATTCCCATCATATGATAAACCGAGGCACTATAGAAATCGACATTGGGATAAATTTCTTTCCCTTTTAATGCCTTAAATTCTTCTTTGGTCGCAGCCTCAATCTCTTTGGTCATTTCATACCATTTCTGATCTCCTATACGTTCTGCCAATTTTCCACAGATCTTACGAAGGATTGTCGCCCTGGGGTCTTCCGTGTGGTAGACCGCATGCCCCATCCCCATCACTTTCCCCCCTTTTTGTAATCTTTCAGAAACCCAAGATTTCACCCGGGCCACCTCTCCAATCTCCAGAAGCATCCTCATCACTTCGCTGTTCGCTCCTCCATGGAGTTCTCCTGAAAGGGCTCCAATGGCGGCAGCCACGGCGGCATAAAGATGGGCATGTGTTGAAGCCACTTCTCTCCCCGCAAACGTGGAGGCATTAAAAGAATGCTCGGCATGAAGAATCAAACAGATATCAAAGTCTCTTGCCGTGTCTGTATCAGGAAGAGACCCGGATAGCATATATAAGAAATTTCCAGCATGAGGAAGGTTAGGATGCGGAGGAACAGGTTTTTTTCTCTCTCGAATTCGATGCCAGGCCGCAATGACGGTGGGCAGCTTGGCAATGAGCCAAAGGGCCTTCCTCAAATTCGCCTCCTTCGTCTCCTCATTTAATCGAATATCATAACTCCCCAAAATAGGGACTACCGACTGTAATACATCCATGGGATTCGCTGATTGGGGTAACATCTTCATATACTCTAAAACAGCGTGAGGGATGTTTCTCTCTGAAATGAGTTCCAATTGAAATCTCTTCAACTCCTCTCGGGTCGGGAGTTGGTCGTTCAGAAGGAGGAAAGAAACCTCTTCAAAGGTGGAAGATTGGGCGAGGTCAATAATATTGAACCCTCGATAAATCAGAATCCCCTTCTCTCCATCGACATCCGAAATCCGGGTATCTGCTACTCTGACTCCCCGAAGTCCAATATTTTTAACATCCAATCCCTCTTTCATCCCGATGACTCTCTCCTAACCATCTATCGCTGATCGCAATCCCATGACCCTTTATGGCCAGATTCCAACCTTCGCGTCCGGTCGAGGGAAAATTCCCTTAACCTCATAATATAAAAAGCTTGCCAATGATTCAAGCCTTTCCTCTACGAATATAGTTTAATAACCCTCCCGCAAGAAGAACTTCTCTTTCCCTTGTGTTTAACCCGTGGGAGACTTCAAACATTCTTTTTTGGGTCGTATTTTCAACTCTGAGGAGGCTCTCGCCTTGAATGGCACGTCTGAGATCAGTGATTCGAAGATGGTCTTCCTGTCGAATCTTTAAAAATTCATCAGGGTCTTTAAAGGTCAAAGGGAGAACTCCAAAATTAATCAGATTGGAACGATGAATGCGAGCATAGGATTTTGTGATGATAGCCTTGATGCCAAGGTACATGGGAGCCAGGGCAGCGTGCTCCCGGCTTGAACCCTGCCCATAATTTTCACCCCCTAAGATAAATCCACCTCCCATTTCTCTTGTCTTCTTAAAAAAGTCAGGGGCCACCCTCTCAAAGAGGTGTTTTGAAATCGCAGGGATATTGGATCGAAGAGGAAGAATCCTTGCTCCAGCTGGAAGGATGTGATCAGTGGTGATATTGTCTCCCACTTTCAGAATGACGAAACCCTCTATGACATCCTCTAAAGGACCTCGGAGAGGGAGAGATTGAATGTTGGGACCACGTTCGACCACTATGGTTTCGGGTTTCGAAGCGGGAGGCAAAATGAGACTGTCATCGATTAAAAATCTTTGGGGCATAGGGATACGGGGTGGTTTTAGCCCCAATGTCCTTGGATCGGTGATCGAACCCTTCAACGCACAGGCAGTGGACACATAAGGGCTGGCTAAGTAAACTTGATCTTCGGGTGTCCCACTTCGACCTAAAAAGTTACGGTTCATTGTCCGAATGGAAACAGCCTGGGAAGGAGGAGCCTGACCCATTCCAATACATGGACCGCAGGCAGCCTCTAAGATGCGGGCTCCTGCACTGATAAGCATGGCCAGGGCTCCGTTTTGAGCAATCATCTCAAAGACTTGCTTTGACCCCGGCGTAATGGTCAGGCTGACATCCGGATGAATCTTTCTCCCTTTGAGGATTTTGGCGACACTCATTAAATCGAAATAGGATGAATTGTTGCAACTCCCAATACAGACCTGTTTCACTGCTTTTCCAGCCACCGCTCTGACCAGACAGACTTTATCTGGGCTGGAGGGTTGAGCGATGAGAGGCTCTAACTTGCCAAGATCGATTTCAATGATTTGATGATATTCTGCATCCTGATCTGAATGAAGGGGAATCCAGTCCTTCTTCCTTCCTTGAGCCTTCAGAAACTCAAGCGTCTTCTCATCACTTGGAAAGAGGGTGGTCGTCGCTCCCAGCTCTGCTCCTAAATTGGCAATGGTCGCCCTTTCTGGAATGGAAAGCGTCCCCACTCCTGACCCACCAAATTCAAAAATTTTTCCTATCCCTCCTCGTACCGTTAATCGCCTCAACAGTTCCAGCATAATATCCTTCGAAGTAACCCAAGCGGAAAGTTTTCCTTTCAATTTCACTAAAACAATTTCTGGCATCTTGAGATAAAAAGGTTCTCCTGCCATAGCCAAGGCGACATCAAGCCCTCCCACGCCAATTGCGATCATTCCCATGGCTCCGGCATTAGGGGTATGGCTGTCGGCGCCGAGAAGAGTTTCTCCGGGTTTTGCAAAACGTTCTAAATGAACTTGATGACAGATTCCATTGCCGGGTTTAGAAAAGTAAATCCCATATTTGGCAGCAAAGGTTTGGAGAAACCGATGATCATCTGCATTCTCAAACCCTGTTTGAAGCATGTTATGGTCTACATAGCTGATGGAGAATTTGGTCTTCACCCTTGGAATCCCTAACGCCTCAAATTGGAGATAGGCCATGGTCCCTGTGGCATCCTGGGTGAGGGTCTGATCAATGGCAATGGTGATCTCTTCATTGGTCTCAAGGGTTCCGCTCACCAGATGAGACTCAAAAATTTTTTGCACGAGATTCTTCCCCATAAATTACCTTTCGCATATCTGTGTAATCGGTTATTAATCAGTGTAATCAGAAATTTCGAACCTTCTTGGAAATCTCAAAAATGATAATCGATGCTTTTCTAATTTGTCAATCTGAGCTCATTGATAATTCAATCCTTTTCAAATAGAATATTTAGAAAATTTAAATTCGCCGGTCAAAGGAGAAAGAACATGGTTGTTTTAAACAGAGAATATCGGATAGAAAGAGACTCCATGGGAGCGGTGAAGGTACCAAAAGAGGCTTGCTACGGTGCTCAGACGCAGAGGGCAATTGAAAATTTTCCCATCAGCGGTTGGCGTTTCAGCAGAGAATTGATCTACGCTTTAGGTCTTATCAAATATGCCTCGGCAAAAACCAATCTTAATTTGGGACTTCTGGGAAAAAGGATGGCCAAAGCGATCGGGCAGGCATCTCAAGAGGTAATGGAGGGGAAATGGGATGAGCAATTTGCGATCGATGTTTTTCAAACCGGCTCCGGGACCTCCACCAATATGAATGCCAACGAGGTGATTGCAAATCGTGCGAATGAAATGCTGGGAAGAGAAAGGGGGACCTATCAGCCTGTTCATCCCAACGACCATGTGAATTTAGGGCAATCGAGTAATGATGTCTTTCCTTCTGCTATTCACATTGCCTCTACCATCCTTCTCCATCAAAAACTCCTGCCAGCCTTAAGAGATCTTCATCGAGCATTACGAGATAAGGGAAGAGAATTCCACTCCATCCTTAAAATTGGAAGAACCCATCTCCAAGATGCCACGCCGATTCGATTGGGTCAGGAATTTGAAGGTTATGCACGTCAAGTGGAATTGGGGATGGATAGAATACAGAACGCCTTGAAGTCCCTCGTTGAACTTCCCTTGGGGGGCACAGCGGTAGGAACAGGGATCAATACGCATCCTCATTTTGCAAAAAAAGCCATCGCCATCATCAATCAAAAAACAGGTTATCGTTTCTCTGAGGCCGCTGATCATTTTGAGGCTCAGGGTGCCAAAGATGCATTGGTAGAAATGAGCGGAACCTTAAAAGCAGTGGCGGTGAGTTTAATTAAAATTGCGAACGACATCCGATGGCTGGGATCGGGCCCCCGATGTGGAATTGGAGAAATCCGTCTCCCAGAGACTCAACCTGGTTCCTCGATCATGCCCGGAAAAGTTAACCCCGTCATCCCTGAATCCCTCGTCCAGGCATGCGCCCAAGTGATTGGGAATGATTCAGCCATTACCCTCGGGGGGCTCAGTGGCAATTTTGAACTCAATGTCATGATGCCATTGATCGCTTACAATCTGCTGCAATCCCTTCGACTTCTTGCCAATGGGATAAACAATTTTTCTAAAAGATGCATCCGGGGGCTGAAGGCAGATCGAAAGCGTTGCGAAGAGATGATCGAAAAGAGCCTGGCGCTGGCTACCGCATTAACCCCCAAAATCGGATATGAGGAGGCCGCCCGAATTGCTAAAAAGGCATACGTTCAAAATAAAACCATCCGTCAGGTGGTGGTGGAGGAAGGGATTCTTTCAAAATCAGAATTGAAGGATTGCCTTGATCCCCGATCCATGGTCACCCCCATGAAAACGAAAATGGAAAAAGTCTCATCCTGATCATTTAAAACCAATAGGTGGCAGTTTTACCTTCCTTTCAGATAGAAGATGAGAATGATCCCTCCAAAAATCATGAAGGCTGAAAGCGTCTGCCCCATGGTGAAGGGACCCAAAATAAATCCGAGCTGAGGGTCGGGTTCCCTGAACAACTCCACAAAAAATCGAAAGATCCCATAAATCGAAAGAAACAAGGCTAACAATCCACCCGTTGGAAGTTTTTTATCTTTGAGAAACCAGAGGATCAAAAAAAGAGCTCCCCCCTCCAAAGCGCTTTCATACAGTTGAGAGGGATGTCGAGGCAGGTCTCCCCCTTTCGGGAAGATCATCGCCCATGGGACTTGAGTGACTCTTCCGTAGAGCTCCCCATTGATGAAATTCCCAATTCTTCCTAAACCCAGTCCAATCGGAGCGGTAACGATGAAGAGGTCTGCGATCTTCCAGAACGACTTTTTATTTTTCCAGGAAAAAAGAATTCCAACGAGAAGGACGCCGATCAACCCTCCATGAAAGGACATGCCCCCATGCCAGATGGCAAATGCCTCGAGGGGATCGGAGAGGTACATCTTCAGGTCATAAAAGAGGACATACCCTAACCGGGCTCCGATGATGAGTCCGAGGATGAGATAAAAATAGAGATTTTCGACCTCCAGTTTTGAAATTCCAAAATCTTTTTTCTTCATCTGGTACCGGACAAGGAGGTAGGAGGCAAGAAATCCAAACACATACATTAACCCATACCAACCCACACGAATCGGACCCAGCTCGATCAGGATAGGATTAATATCGATGCGCATGACTTACTCCTGATACCTCTATCTTATTGGAGAATGAACAAAGATTCAAGCACCTTGAATATTTCTACGCTGACCTGTCCGCCCTTCGGGATGATTTATCTCTCAATGGGTCTCGGTCTCAAAAAAAGGCTGACAAAGACGGGTTTAAATTGACGTCGCTAAATAATTCTTGTATAATTTCTCCAATCTTATGGAAGAGCTCTCCAAGAAACAACAGATCCTTCAGGACCTGAAGAAATTCATTCTCTCCAAGGCCTCTATTGTCTATATCCTCTCGGATGAAGAAGACCGGATGGAGGGGCTACTTAAGGAACTCAGCGCCACCTTTCAACCCAGGCCCAAACTCTTCATCTGGAACCCCTTCCAGGGGTTATCGGGAGAAAACGAGAAGAATGAAAACTTGAAGAATCCCATCGACGCCCTCGATAAAGTGATTCAGAGCTCCGAACAGGCCTTTTATCTCTTTGAAGGGCTTCATCCTTTTTTAAAGACGGATCCTTTCCTCCCAAGAAAATTAAAGGATCTCCATCGCGCTCTCCGAAATCGTTATGCGACCCTTTTCATAGTGGCACCGATTCAGGTTGTCCCGGACGAACTGAAGCGAGATATGGTCGTCTATGATCTCCCCATGCCAGATGCAACGGAAGTGGAGCGGACCTTGATGGGAGTCATCTCTGCCAGCCCTCAAGCTTCAAAATTAGCAGAGTCCCTTACGCCGGAGTTGAAAGACCGATTGGTCAAAGCAGCCCTCGGCCTCTCTCTCGACCAGGTGGCCCGGGCTTTCCGAAGTGCCCTCATTGGAAGGACCACCATCGATTCCTCTCTCATTGATGCGGTTATCGAAGAAAAAGGACAGTTGATTCGGAAATCCGGAATCCTCAACTTAGTGACCCATCGGCCTTCCCTGGAGGATATCGGTGGGCTGGAAAATCTCAAAGAATGGCTAAGAAAAAGGTCAAAAATTTTAAGCAGCGAGGGGATGTCTTTTGGTCTTTCACTTCCAAAAGGAGTTTTGATCACCGGCCTTTCAGGATGTGGCAAAAGCCTCTGTGCAAAAGTATTCGCCTCTTTTTGGCAGATCCCTCTGCTCCATCTTGACATGGCCCGACTCTACGATGGAACCATTGGAGAGCCAGAAGAAGCTCTCCAGGTCTCCCTTCGGACGGCAGAGTCTGTAGCACCGTGTGTGCTCTGGATTGACGAAATAGAAGCAGGGATCAGCATCCAGAGTCAAAAAGCGGGCGGGGGAACGCAATCTCGAGTTTTTGCTTCTTTCCTTACCTGGATGCAGGAGAAGGGTGCTTTTGTCTTTATCGCGGCGACCGCCAATGTGATCGAACTCCTTCCCCCTGAAGTGTTGCGAAAAGGTCGCTTTGACCAAATCTTCTTTGTCACCCTTCCCAATCCACAAGAAAGAAAGTCCATCTTCTCCATCCATCTGAAGAAAAATGGGGCGGATCTGTCACGGTTCAATTTGGATATGTTGGTAAAAGTGACTGAGGGGTTTAATGGTGCCGAGATTGAACAGGCAGTCAATGGAGCGATGATCGAGGCCTTCAACTCAGGTCGGCCGATCAATGAGCAGGATCTGGTGATCTCGGCTGGGAATATCGTCCCGCTCTCAACCACCATGAGGGAAGAAATCGGGAGGATGGAACGCTGGGCCTACAATCGAGCCATTCCAGCCTCGAAGTAAAATCAATAATCTTCTTTGTCCTCGTCGTCGTAATCTTCCTCTTCGTAATCGCCTTCTTCTAAATCCTCTTCTTCTTCCTCCTCCTCTTTCTCCTCTTTTTTCTTCCGTTTTATTTTGAAGTTGATCTTCTCTAAACTATCATCCCCAAGATCATCGATCACCTCATTAAAAAACATGGCCAGAGAAATGACATACTCTTCGGGTAATTCCCGGAACCACTCGATGACCCTCTCCGCCATTTCCATCTTCTCACTGGTGGAAGAGTCCTCTATCAGATCGATGGCCTTACGGTAGTGCTTATTGAATGCCCGGATCATAAAATAATTCTCGCCTCCTATTCAATTTTATATTCTACTTCATTATACTTCCCTTCCCCTTAAGGGACAATAAAAATTTTTATTCAAATCGCATGACCTTGACTCCGATGAAGTCCATTTGGGAAAGATAGTCTTTCAGCAAAACCTCCCTCACCCTCCCTCCTTTTCCTTTTGTTCCACTGGCATGAATCAGATAGACTGGGCTATCATCTCCCATCTTTCGACTCTTCTCAATCTTGATGATTCCAATATGTCCGATCACTTCCCCTCTTACCCTCTTCTCGGGTTTTTTTGCAAAATAAATAATGTCCCCGTTTTTAAACCTTTTGATACCACTTAACAGCTCAGGGGGAGGAAGAATCTCGACAAAATCCTTTCCCCTTGAGCCCTTTATCTTACTTATTTTCCCTAACTCAGAGGTTATCTCCTTCCCCCATTTTCCACTCACAATCATATCTTCTCCATATTCAAAGCGGTCCTCATAATTGACGACTTTTCCATCCTGAAGAATTCCCTTTGAATAGAATCTCTTTTCCAAGGCGATTTGGATCGCCTCATCAGGAGTTTTACTTAAGGCAAGTTCCACTGCACGGAAGGTCAAATACATACAATCCACCTTCTCGTCTGCCACAATGGTTGCTTTGGAGACGTAGTCCCCCAATGGATCCGTATCATACGGAACACCTAAAAACCTCTCTGCCCAGAAGACAATCCTTTCCCCAATGGGTTTGCTCTTCAAGGAAGTTTGGAATTTTTGAATCTCCTCATGGGTGAGTGCGTAACAGGGCTGAAGGAATAGGAAAAAGATAAGAGGAAAAACGAGAGTTTTTGTTAGATTCAATTTTTAAATTCCCTGATTCTTAATGTTGTTCTACCTGGTGCAAACCGGTTCAAACCCTGGCTTCTTTGAGACCCCACAAACCCTACATCGCTGGAGAGAAGTTCGGCTAATCCATATACCCAATCCCCTGGAGCTTTTTTCTCATCTCTTTTTCTTCTGCTTCTGTCATGGCAAATTCAGCAGCATCGATCTCCAGAGGAATATCTTCAGTTCGAATGGGAGAAGCCTTCAGCGCCTCAGGCTCCAGGGCCTCCGTTAATACCTTCCCATCAAAATCCTGTGGCACCGGAAGCCCCAAAAGGTAGAGGGCCGTTGGAGCAACATCCATCACATGTGCCCCCTCGATGATCTTCCCCTTTTTGATACCAGGACCTTGGAGAATGAGAATTCCTTCAAGTCGATGAGAACTCTGGCCCACTCTACTCCTCTTAAAGATTTTATCTTTAACTCGGTCGTTAAGGGTATAGTCGCCATGAGGGATAAAAGCGATATCGGGTGCCATTTTTAAATGGGGACCCCAATAAATATCTTCCCTCTGATAAACATGTTCAAGGATGCATCTTCCCTCTTCCTCATCCACGATGGAGTGAAGTTCTTCAATAATATGATTTCGCAGCTCATGATATTTTTCAGGTAAGACGATGCCTTCTGGCTCTCTTCCCATCAGGTTGATCCTGATCCCATATCCATACCCTGTATTGACGAAATAGGCTTGAGTCTTTCCCCAATGAATTTCAGACCTCTTCTTACTCCACAGCCCTTTTATTTTTTGTATCAGGGAGGGTTCTTCTTTACGGTGAAAAAGGCCCATATCCAGCTTTTCTCTATAGGAACCCCTCACTCGCTTGCTCACTAAAAAACCTTTTTCTTTAAGCCAAGAGTTGAGATAGAAAGTTTTCTGAGTCGAGCCGAAACCATGATCCGACATCATCAGAATGACATCTTCCTCTTTCAATAACTGCATCAATTGTCCGATCCTCTCGTCGATTTTCACATAGAATGGAAAAAGACACCGATCTTTTTCCCCCCACAGGAAATGCTGCATCCAATCGGTTTCCATGATCACGAAGACAAAAAGATTCCATTCTTTGGTCATCAGATATTTTGCCACTCTAAAACGGGTCTCCAACGTTTGGTAAATCTCACTCAGGAAGGCCTCCTCATGGAAATCTTTAAGTTGATCGCCATCGGCCTCGGCCCACCATCTTCCCAACCTCTCTTCCAGCTCCTGCCCTATCTCCTTGGGATAGATGAATTCACCCTGAGTGGGGGCTGGGATCCCGCTGATCATGATTCCTTCAATCTCCCGGGGGGGTAAGTCATAGGGACATATAGAATAATACTCTTTTTGCCCTTCGCTCCAGCAAGATCCCAAAACCTTTTCGACCGGATATGGCTTGAATTGACCAAAACCTTTTTATAAGAGTTTGGCTTGAACGTAATGAAATCAAATACCCCATGTTTGCCAGGGTTCACTCCAGTCATGAAAGAGGTCCAGGCCGGGGGGGTCACGGGTGGGATCGTG
This sequence comes from Syntrophaceae bacterium, assembly GCA_013388645.1. Classification (GTDB taxonomy): domain Bacteria; phylum Desulfobacterota; class BSN033; order BSN033; family UBA1163; genus UBA1163. The sequence continues at coordinate 51,418 of JACAEV010000131.1, forward strand.
CTTCCAAGACGACCATAAGTGGACCCCTCCACCATTCTTTTTAAATTTGGGAGCCTTCCCTCTTTGATCCAGGGATCGAGGAGATCGAAAGTAGCCCCATCCAGACCGATGACAAAAACTCTTGCTGTGCTCATTCCTCATTAACCCTTTTGAAGCTCAAAAAAGACCGTCTTCATAGCAAGGGGAATCATTTTTATAAAACTTCCAGAAAACCCTAGGCTTTTAAGCCTGGGGATGAATGGTGCCCGGAGCGAGGCGGAATAATCCGGCGAAGCCGGGAAGCCCGGAATAAACCCTGGCCTTCAGGCCAGGGAGTTTCATTTTATCAACGGATGTTGATTCAAAAGATCATAAAAACTTTTTGCAATGAATTCAGATCCTTTATCGGTGTAATGAAAATTATCGCCGAAATATTCTAAAGTTTTTGGAATCAAATGGTCATTGTCAATAAAAAACAGATTTTCATCTCTGGCTATTCTTCTGACAGCGTCATTGGCTTTTTGGGTAGCGTCCAGAACCCCTTCTTCGGACAATTCAATACAATAGGTAAGGCGAGTCGCCAATAAAATATGCTTATGGATATCTTTATTAATGGGAGTAATGAGGGCAGGATAGGTGGAAAGGACTGGAACAATATGATTCTCTTTGAGATAGTGAACAAATAATCGTAAATCCCTCTCAAATTCCAAAATCATATTTTCTGGTACTTCCTCCATCGGTTTTTTATGAAGCAGATGTTTTTTCTCTTTTTTCCTAATCCTTCTACGTAGCCTCCATAGATGGAGTCGGGTGGACCACTGCTTCCCCAAACATCTCTCTATGACCCCTTCAAGGCTTGGAAGCGTGTCACCGACCGTGCGAATTTTATTCAAAATATAAACAACCCATTTCTGATCGCCTTCCTCTTTAAGATGCCTCCCCTTCTTTCTTATCATTTTATTTACTGAATGCTTCCTCCTTCCCCCTCTCATCAACTCCTTGAAGTAGATTAAGTAGGCTTGAAGGATAATCACGATGTCAGGCCTCAATGGCAAAAGATATTTTTCAACATAATCTTTTTTCCTTTTTAAATTGAGCCCCACCACCGATGCATTGATGACCTCTACTCTCGGGAATCTATCTCTATACATCACCCCTAATTGGGAAGGCCATTCCTTATCTTTGCTCTCATAAAATCCGAATGTCTCGGATACCCCTAAACAAAAAATCCTAATGTGCCCTTCCCTTTTTTCCTTTTCCATTTCTTTCCCCCTGAAGCCGAGGGAATTGATCTCCCACTTTCCGTATCTCGCACTTGGGATGTTGTGAGGAATACCACCTTGGTCTACTTCAACAAGAATTGAATAAAGATCGTTTAGCTTCATGGTCAAATGATTATTTTAATAGATAAGGATACCTTTTTTTGATGGGTAACGGTAACAAAAACTTATGGGGATGTCAATCAAAATGGCTACTGACCTTCTATCCCTTTTGAAGAAACAGACGGCCAGAAGGGTCTAAAATAGGGTTAGAATTGGTGAGAAAGGAAAAAAGTAATTTTACCTTCATACTGCAACCATCCTCCCGCAAAAGCGGATGAGCTTGAAGTCTATCAATAGGCTACCCTAGTCCATTCAGCGAGAGACGACGAAAGGGGGACG
>JACAEV010000226.1 GCA_013388645.1 Syntrophaceae bacterium
GTAGTCTTTCAACCCAAGCGGATGACGGTCGAAGAACTTCAGGAAGGATTCTGGAAGGTCAATCGGTCTTTTTATTCCATCCCCTCTATGTTGAAAAGAATCTTTAACCCTTTCCATCTCAGGAGAAGCCTCATCATCTTTGGGCCGATGAACCTCGGCCTCTGGCCCGCCGTCAAAAAAGCCGAGCGATATTTCAAAAAATTAAATGAAAAACCCTAACTGTCTCAATCCAACCCTATTAGAAAACCCCGGGAGAACGGATAAGATTAAATCAATGTCCCCTAAAATTAGATTTGATCTATCTTATCTGCACCACTCCAAAATAACTTCCTGTAACTTACTATTCCCTAATTTTAGAAAAAAGTGTATATTACAATTGAAAATCAGCAATGCATAATTAGAGTGTGGAAGAAAATTCGAGAGTGATGATAGGAAAAAAGAAAACTCTCAAAAATCCTTTAATTCTCGCCCTGGCTTTTCTCGTAGCTCCTATTTCTTACTCATTTATTGCTGCAACGATTAATCAGGAACGTGGGCCGATTGACGTTCCGGGCTGGATTGGTTTTGCAAGAATCATCACTGTGGCGATCTCAATTGCCACCATCGTATTCCTATGCATTTTTGATCGAAGGACTCGCGAAAAGGCAGCATCAAAAACTAAAAACGAGGGCATCGACCTGGAGGTAAAGAGTCTCTTTTGGGGTCAAGGAGTGTCACTTTCACCCACGATAGCTGCCTTTATAAACTTCTTGTTGGGTGCCCCGGTCGTTGACGTTTATGCATGTTCTGCTTTCTCGCTTCTTGCTTTTGGCATTTGGCTCTGGCGCAGACGGGCAGTGCTTAGCGCAGGCATCCCCAAGGTTGTTTATAAACCTTCTCTTGAAGGCCAGCCAGCTCAAATGATCCCTCTGAAAACGGGGCAAGCTGTACCCATCCACTCTTACACGGTAGTGCTCTCTCTTTTGGGAGTGTTTGGAGTTCTCGGAATCATTTATGAAATCTTCCTCATGTCCGATTCGCTAAGAATCTCCAAACCCCCTACTTTTTTAATCACAATTTCGTTTTATGTAATTATCACTTTGGGATGCTGGATAGTGGCATTTCTGCGGCTCAGGAGATCTCCGTATGCTCTGTACGCTACACGTACTATAAGCATAGTACTTCTCTTTTTCTTTCCTTTCGGAACAGCGGCCTTTGTTTATTGGAGATGGCGGGTGCGAAAACGAGAAAATCAGACCAAACTTAATGATTGACCAATTGCGGCACCATTTCAATGCTGTCCACTATTTGCATTGGTAATCGTTAGGTACACTAACTATGCTGGAATGAAGACTTGTAGGTGTTACACGCAATTATATTTTAAACGTTAATTAATCTGTTTTTACTGATTAGAAATGCATTCAAATCAAGAAAAGTTGGTGAGTAAAAAGAGTTCGCTTGGATTAGAACGGGGAGGAACAGATTCCTCCCCGCCCATGATGAGGAGAGTGAAGGAGGACTGAATCATCGATAAATTTTGACAATACTTGACATCAAGAAATAATAAAACAATCATCGTCTTTGGAAATTTCGATGGAGACAAGAAGATTAGAACAGGAAAGGTTTGTCGGGAATTTTAGATAGGGGTTATCATTTCTTTTTAAATTACAGCCAATTAATAACTTTCGACAAGATTGTTGTCCAGGTCGATATCAGTTTCCTCCCCCAAACCTATTCAAGAAAATCCTGAAGAAAATGAATGTGGAAAGAAGAAAAAGTCTTGACAAAACTAAAGTTTAACTTTATTATTTCAATATGTATGTTCGGCGCCTCCTTTCCTCAACATTAAACGAAGCCTTGAAACTTTTCCCTGCTATCTTGGTGACCGGTCCAAGGCAGGCAGGAAAGACTACTTTTTTAGTTCACGAATACGGCAAGAGATCTGATTATGTGAGCTTTGACGATCCATTGGAAAGGAACTTTGCCCTTTCTGATCCGAATGGATTTCTTGATCGGTTTGGAGAAAAGCCTGTCATTCTGGATGAAGTTCAATATGTACCAGAAATTTTACCTTATCTGAAAATTCGCATTGACCGCGAGAGGAAAAAAAATGGGAAGTGGCTTCTGACCGGGTCCCAACAATTTCAGCTCATGAAAAATATCAGTGAATCTCTCGCCGGCCGTATCGCTGTCCTTGAACTTTTACCTTTCAGTTTGTTAGAGAATGATCAGAGAAATCCAGATTGGTTAGAAACTGTTATCTGGAATGGGGGATATCCAGAGCCCTCTCTTTTTTACGAAAAGAGGGAGCTTTGGATCCGATCTTATATTCAAACTTACATAGAGAGAGACGTCAGGCAACTTCAGAATATCAAAGACTTGCGCATCTTTGAGCAGTTTATAGGGTTATCAGCAGCCTATCATGGCCAGACATTAAACACAGCGATCTTATCGAGACAATGTGGTGTTTCTCTCCCAACGATTAAGGTATGGGCTGGGATTTTGGAAGCCTCTTATCTCTGTCTCTTTCTTCCTCCTTATTTTAAAAATTATGGAAAACGTCTGGTCAAGACCCCCAAACTTTATTTCATTGATTCGGCTATTGTCTGTGCCCTCACAAGACAACCCAATGGTCAATCCACACTTTCCGGAGCCATGGGAGGAGCCATCTTTGAAGGTTTTATTGTTAGTGAGGTGTTGAAGGTTTTTTCGATGAGAGGCCAAAAAGCGGATATCTTCTTCTGGCGTTCTCATGATGGTCTGGAGGTAGATCTAATTATCCAGATTGGTACCAAACTTTACCCTATAGAAATTAAATTAACTGCTACACCAACACTCAAACATATCGATCCGTTGAATAAGTTTAAAGCGCTTGCTGGCAAGGATGCAGCAGAAAACGGTTTACTCATCTGCCGCGTCGAAAAAGAAACGCCGCTGCCCTCAAAAAATATAGCCATGCCTTGGCATTCTTTTCCAAAATGGTTATTGTCAAAGCTGGAAAATAAGTAGAAGAGTTCAAACTTTGTATTTCACTTCAGGCCCGCCTTACGCAAGGCATTTAGCGTATTTTCTCTTACGGATTGGTCCTTATATAGAGATGTTTTGGCAAAAAAATCCAGCGAGAACTTTGGGGTTTATCCTGAGGACTTCTGCAGCTTCTGCTCGGGCCTCCTTCTCACGGCCCATTTTACTATAGTTGGCAGCCAACATCAGATGACACCAGATATAATTAGGCGCACGCTGAATTGCTTTCTTGTATGCTGAAACCGTTTCCTCAAACCACCCCGTCATTTGGAGGGCATTGCCGAAATTCAAATAGACCCAGATCGGACCGAAAGGGTTGAGTCGGATTGCTTTTTCGAACAAGGGAATGGCTTCTTCCGACCTCCCTGCAAAGCCTAAACTCGTGGCATAATAGGCAATGACAGTCGCGTCACCAGGGTTGAGGGCCGCAGCCCGTTCCCCCTCAACAATCGCCTTCTCATGCTCCCTTTTTGCGATATAGAGCCGAGAAAATAGTCAATTAAATGTACACCAGCCATGAGATAATAAGCTGTTGGAACCTCTGGACACATAGCAATGGCTTCCTCTGCTATCCGCCGAGCCAAGTTGTTGTCGCTGATATTAAAACGACCCACGTAATTAAACCCTTCCATTATCTTTAACCAGCAATCGAGACCTTGCCTCCCTTTGAAATATTTTTCGGTAATTGAGGATTGATACTCCCCCGCCAACTTCATTTGGATGGCCGTCAAGATCTTTAAAGTGATCTCATCTTGTAGGGCAAATAGGTCTTTCAGGTCACGCTCGTATCGCTCTGCCCAAAGGTGATGTCCTATGAGAGCGTCAATCAACTGGGCTGTAATACGCACCTTTTCTTCAGACCGACGGACACTCCCCTCCAGCACATACCGGACCCCAAGTTCCTCACTCACCTGCTTAACCTTCACAGGTTTACCCTTATACGAAAAGGTTGACTGTCTTGATATCACAAATTTGATTTTTCCCAATTTTTTCATCTCGTTGACGACCAGGGCGATCACGGAGAGATAAAATCTTCGGGAATGATCACGGTTTGGATGTTTGGGGCAGTCACGCAGGCTATGGTTTATTGATGTGTTGACTCCTATCGTAAACCTTCAGATCGTATAGAAAGCTAACCTTCACTTAAATTCCAATAATTTACCAATTTTCGACTGTCTTGTTATTAGAATCGACAGGAATTTCCTTAATATAAAAATCTTCTTCAGGTAATAGCCACTCTTTTGAATCCTATTGACTCATGGGTTCAAATTTATTAAGTTCACTATATCATCATGGAAAATAGGGTTATTGATTGGAGAAGTATATCCATTAAGCCTTCTAATTAATATACAATGTCGGCAAAGGTTGTACTACTGTATGATTCATCTTTTACATTCACGTGCGACCAAGAAACAGGTAGATGAAATGCTTGAGACACTCGGCGTCTATATCAAATTAGCAGTAGATATTAAACGAAGTATATTGGCTGGAGGCGGAGCGCTTCATGCTGACTGTGAAGCCGCGTTGTGAGAAGAGGGAAGTTAACAAGCCGATATTGGGGGAGCAGATTGGATTCCGTCCACCCGACAGATACTCTACGAGGCCCTGATCAATATTCGACCAAAGCAGAATAACCCTTCGATGAGAATCCTTGATCCCTCCATTCGCAATCGCATTGCAGAGATAGTACAAAATATAAAGGGAGGTATATGAAAGATCATCCAGTTATCCGAGAGCGGTACTTGCGCGACGGATTGTCCATTCGAATAGGTGGATTGGCAGCTAACTTGGCACGTGTCAAATCGTTCTCAGAACATCCTGATCACCGTGATATCGTGGAAAGTCTCTTGGAAGAAAGCAAGTTTTTCATCGAATGGACCGCCCTCGACGCTGAACCTGCGTTACAAGGTGATTGGGTTGAATTACAGCTTCGTTTGGCATGTTGGCAGCGATCTTGGGGAGATATTTGGGTCGATCCTGCAAGGAGGGCGGCATTAGCTGAAGAGGCACATGCCTGGTCAGAAAGATTGTTAAAGATTTCAGGCCTCATGCATTAATGAAGATCCAAACTGCCAATTGAGTTGGAAAGGAAGGAGGGTTAAGGAAAGGGTAAGGGGAATACAAACCTTCAAAATTTTCTCATTTCAATCCCTCCTTGTGTAGGGCGTCGTTCTATCGATCTACTCATAAAGAATGCTTGATAAAATTCCCCAAATTCTGTAATCTACAGAGAAATCTAAAACAGGAGGGGAAGACAATGACCCTGATGATCATCCTCATCATCATTGCCGTCATCATTATCGCAGTGGTTTCCATCTATAACAAACTCGTTCGACTCAGAAACACGGTAAAGTCTTCGTGGTCGGATATTGATGTCCAGTGTAAAAAGCGATATGACCTTGTTCCTAATCTGGTAGAAACTGTGAAAGGGTATGCCTCCCATGAAAGGACGGTTTTCGAAAAGGTAACCGAGGCAAGAACCATGGCCATGAAGGCAAACACTCCTGGGGAGATGGCAAAGGCTGAGAATATGTTTAGGGATACCCTGAAAAGCCTTTTTGCCGTGGCTGAGGCTTATCCGGAATTAAAGGCAAACCAGAATTTTATTCAACTCCAATCCCAGCTTCAGGATCTGGAGAACAATATTGAAATGGCAAGGCGCTATTATAATGCTGTGGTTCGGGATTTTAATATCCTGATCGAATCCTTTCCCTCAAACCTGATTGCCTCAACGTTCAATTTTAAACAGGTTGAGTTATTCCAACTCGAAACACCCGAGGCCGAAAGAAAACCCGTGAAGGTGAGCTTTTCGTAGAGGTAACGATGAACCATAAACGATAAACGATAAACTATGAACATATTAGAAGCTAAGTTCCTACATATGAACCATAGGTGGAATAAATCGATGAGAAGTTGGGTGAAATTAATTTGGTTAACTACTTTTATTCCCTTCTTTCTAAACCTTAGCCTTAACCTAACGTCTCCTTCTCCTGCCATTGCACAGTACTTTACGATCAACAAATTTCACTCAGATATCATGATTAATGAAGATTCATCTATAGTCGTCAAAGAGAGGATTGACGTGGAGTTCCATCAATCGAGGCACGGGATTTATCGGGAAATCCCTTTTCAATATCAAGATGAGTTCGGTAAGGTGATCACGACACCCACCAGGGTTTTCTCTGTGACAGATGAATCTGGAAAATCCTGGAAATATCAGGTGAAGAAGGAGGGTCATCTTGTCAATATAAGAATTGGGGATGCCAAACGATATGTCAAGGGAAACCAGACTTATGTGATTACCTATAAAGTTGAGAATGTAGTCCTCTTTTTTAATGACCATGACGAACTCTATTGGAATGTGACGGGAAATTACTGGAAAGCTCCGATCAAAGAAGCCACTGCGTCGGTGTCTTTGACCATAAAGGATAAGAGTAAAAATTTAATGGTCATAGGCTATGAAGGGGGATACGGTTCAAAGGTAGAATGTGGTTATGAGGCCTATGATAACAGCGGAAAATTTTTCACAAAGAGAAGCTTAAACATGGGCGAGGGGCTGACCATTGTTTTTGGATGGGATAAAGGACTTGTCTTTCCTCCATCTTCATGGAAGAAATTTTTGTGGGCCATTAACCTGAGGGAGAATTGGATCTTTTTACTTCCTATCTTTTCATTTCTTTATATGGCCAATCGCTGGTATAGAAAGGGTAGGGACCCAAAGGTCAGAGAATCCGTGACGGTGATGTATGAACCTCCTAAATTCGATAATATGCCTCTCAGCCCTGGTGAAGTAGGTGCCCTCGTCGATGAGAAGCTCGATCCGAGAGACATCACTTCCACGATTGTCGGCCTTGCCGTGAAAGGGTATATCCAGATCGAAGAAACGAAGAAGGAAGGATTGATCTTCGATCGTTCGGATTATTACCTCCAAAAAGTCAAAGCCCCTGATTCGAATCTCAATCTTTTTGAGATGGAGTTGATGAAAAGTCTTTTCCCGGGGGATTTACCCGGCGTCCTCGTCTCAAGTCTGAAAAATAAGTTCTACACAAACTTGGATTTTCTAAAAAAGACCTTGTACGGGGAGCTGGTAAGGAAAAAATATTTTTTGACAAGTCCTGAACAAGTGACCAAATCCTATTTGGTGTCAGGGTTCCTCATCATGATATTCGGTGGGTTGATTTTTGGATTTCTAATGTCCAGTTCGATTGCCAAAGTTATTTTAGCATGGGCGCTGACAGGTCTTCCCATTCTTGGGTTTGCCAGGTTCATGCCGGTCAAGACGAGAGCAGGATCTTCAGCCTACATCGATATTTTGGGTTTTCAGGAATTTATGAATCGTGCAGAGAAAGACAAACTCGAAAGAATGGGAGATAAAAATCTTTTCACTAAGTTCTTGCCTTACGCCATGGCCTTGGGTGTGGTCGATAACTGGGCGAAGGCCTTTGAAGGAATCTACCAGGAGCCCCCCAATTGGTATGTCTCCCCAACAGGATTCAGAACTTTCAGCCCTTCCGCTTTCACTCACTCCCTCAATGCCGTGACCTCGAACCTTGGTTCTGCCATGTTTTCCGCACCGAGGTCCAGTGGAGGGGGCGGAGGAGGATTCGGGGGTGGTGGTTTTTCAGGAGGTGGCTTCGGTGGCGGGGGTGGTGGCAGCTGGTAAATCCATAACCTTTAATAGTTAAGGGAACCTCTAATAATTCCTATTTCGTCACTCCCGCCCCGTATCAAGTACGGGGTAAACTCCAGCGGGAGTCCAGTCATTTCAAAAGCTTATGGATTCCTGCTTCCGCAGGAATGACATTTTTAGAGGTTGCCTTAAGTAAGTAAACCCCATTAGATTTAGATAAGGGCAGGGCTTTTAACCCCGCCCTTTCTAATAGAGTGTAATCATAATTCATTTCACTTTTTCATTTCTTTTATTCTTTTTCCATAGTTTTCCCGGACAGCTTTTAGTTCTTCGGGTGTTCTGCAGATTTGCTCTGCTTGGATGGATTGCAGATTTTTCAGAATGGCAAACCCATATTTATCGCTGAACATGGTTTCACCCCACACGACATCCTCAACAACTGAATGGTCCTCTTTTCTCATGATTTTCCACCCCTCCGGGGTCTCCCAGGCGAGGGGTTCGCTTTCTATGGCTTTGATCACTTTTTGCGATTCTGTGGTTCGCGCCCTTTCAATAGCAGCCTTGAGGAAATAGACTCCTGCATAAGTCTCCTGAGCCATGTAGTCGGGATATTCCTTAAACCGTTCGAAGTAGGTCTTGACGAAATGGCGGTTCAAGGGCGTATCCGGAGTCAGGAAGAAATAACGAGCGGCTACGAAGACTCCGTTGGGCATGTCTTTCCCAAGAGGGGTCAGTGTCTCCAGAGCAGCACCATCCGTGAAAGCGAATTTCACATTGTTAAACAAACCGGTGGGTAGAGCCTGCTTTACAAAATTCACAGCATCATTGCCCCAAAGAGATGACCAGACGGCATCCGGCTTGGTTTCTACGATCTTTTGTATAAAAGGCGTAAAATCCTTTTCCATCAGCTTGGGCCACAATTCGCCCACAACCTCTACCTCTGGTTGAAGCTCCTTTAATTTTGAAATAAAGGAAGCCCAGGACTCACGGCCGTAAGCGTAATCCGGTCCAATGTTCATCCAGCGTTTATATCCCTTTGGAGCCATAAAGTATGCGCCGGCGCGGGAGTGCATCAAGGCATTACTCAGCGTACTGAATAGGTAGGGATTGAATTTGACATCTGTCAGAGAATTGGCCGCTGCCTGAGTGAGAATGAGGATCTTCTTTTGTTCCAAGACCAAATCAGCTAAAGCCACTGCAATGGCGCTCGATGTAGGTCCCATGATGAAGTCTACCTTATCCTTCTTGATAAACTTGTTGACAATCTCAATGCCCACCTCGGGTTTCATCTTATCATCTTCAAAAATGGCCTCCACCTGTCTTCCTAAAATTCCGCCCTTGGCGTTTATTTCATCAAGGGCTAATTGAACGGCCTGGGATCCATGTTTGCCGTAGCCTCCCATCGGCCCGGACATGATGAAGAGGACCCCTATTTTAATGGGTTTAGGGGATTTCTCTGAGGCAAAGGCAGGGAAGCAAGCAAAAGCAACCAAAAGAAAGCAAACGGCCATTTCAATTTTCCATGCTCTTTTCGACATTTCCATCCTCCTTTCAGAAATGGGTCTGGAAGGATTTCCCTTTCAGAAAATCCTTATTTCCGGTTATAAAGGGCAAATGATGGGAGTAATCAAAGTACCTCTTGAGATGGTCTCAATATATGAAAAAGAGGGGATTTTGTCAATGAAAAAGACCGGACATGAGTAATGCGCCACTGAAGCAGGGGGACGTGGGTAGGGGAGGCTTTAGCCTCCCATTCTAAAGGGCGACTGAAGTCGCCCCTACCCCGTTTCAGTGAGATATTACGAACATGAGGGATGTGTTGTGAAGCAGAATCAACATTTGAAAATGGCCCGGAAATCTTTTTCAACTAATGGTCCATGGCCTTTCGGACGCTCACAAACAATTAAAATAACCTTATAAGCCCTTTTCAGCGAGGTTAAGAAGTTAGGGCTATGAAGCCAGTTTGGGCTTGGTGAAAGGGTACGGGCATCTTAGCCTTAACCCTCAAACCAGGGACTTTTATTTTCTAACCCTTGCAGGGGAGCCTGGCTGGGATGGTTACATCTCTCTGATCAATCTGTTATAATTTCATCTCCAATGATTAATCAGTACGATGCCATCATTATTGGGGCTGGGATTGGAGGATTAACCTCTGCTGCCCTTCTTGCCAAGAAAGGACTGAAGACCCTTCTCATCGAAAAAGAGAAACAGGTAGGAGGTTATGTCGTCTCTTTCAAAAGGGATGGATTTACGATTGATGCCACAGGTGCGTTTGTCGGAGGATGTCAAGAAGGTGGCGAATTTTATCAGATCTTGAAACAGATCGGAGCCCACGAGAAAGTGGAATTTATTCCCATCCATCACATTCAAAACGTCTATCCTGGGTTTAAGGTTTGTCTGAACCAAGGTGGATTTCAGCCTTATTTAGAAGCCCTCTTGAATCTCTTTCCCGAAGAAGAGAAAGGGTTGAGGACCTACGTTTCTCTGGTTACCCAAATTGGGGAAGAGGTGAGATCATACTCTGAGAGGACATTCATTAAAAAGATCCTCTTTCCTCTTTATTTTCCAAACCTCGTCCGTTTTTATAAATCGAGTCATCAAGTGATATTGGATCGCCTTTTTAAAGGAGGAGAGATTAAAATGGCTCTCCATACGCTCCCGGCTACGGAACCCCCTTCAAGACTTTCCTTCCTCTTTGTCGCCACCTTGATCAGTAAAGCTCTCTTGGAAGGTGTCTTTTATCCAAAGGGAGGGATGGGGAAGATTTCAGAAGCCCTTGCCAATGCTTTTCAACAAGCTGGCGGAGAAATACATCTTCAGGCAGAAGTACAACAGATTTTGGTAAAAAATGGGAGAGTCGAAGGGATTTTGACGAAAGATGGAAAAATATTTCATTCAACCATCCTTGTTTCTGATTTCAATCCAAATCGTTTATTCAGGATGCTACCTCTGGAAGTTCAGCGTCCTTTTCTAAAAAAGATGAAAGATCTTGAATATTCTTTCTCTTGCTTCATTCTTTATATCGCAACGAATTTAGATCTGAAAAGCAGGGACCTTCCCTACTTTACCTACATTCGCCATCTCTCCGACTTAGAGGAAGAAGGTCGCATACTGCAAAGGGGTGACATTCCGGCCCATCCCACCCTGATCGTCTCTATTCCCACTCTCTTGGATATGTCGTTGGCACCTTCAGGTCAACACCTCATTAAAGTTTTAGTCCATGTCCCTTATCCTCACCAAGAAGCATGGGGGAAGAGTGATCCTACGAAATACAGACGCATCAAAGATGAATTTTCCCAAAAAGTTATTCAGCAATTGGAAGCAAAATTAATTCCTGATTTGAGAAAGCATCTTCTCTTTCACGAAGCGGCTACCCCGCTGACCTTAGAGCGGTATACGGGTAATGAAATGGGCGCGATGTATGGCCTCGCCTCAACGCCTCAACAAATGGGCAATGTAAGGCCCCCTCACCAAACTCCTGTCAAAGGTCTCTTTCAGGTTGGCCACTACACCCGGCCCTCTCACGGCATCGTGGGTGCAAGCCTCTCTGGACTCTTTGCCACCCGAACCATCCTTCAAAAGATGAATAGGGTATAGGAAAAAACACATCATATCTAACCATTAAAAGTCCATTCGTCTCATCATGACGAAGGAGTCCATAATTGAGAAGATATATATTTGTGAAAATCTCCCCTTCCCCCCTCTTTGCGAAAGAGGGGGATTCCTCCCTTTGGCAAAGGGGGGAAAGGAGGGATGTGTCTTCGGTTTCTATACAATGATGTCCTGATTAGTAAGTGGGTAAGATGCCTTTCGTTTTTAACAGTAATACTTCGAGGTGATGCACTCAACCATTATCGATATTTGCTCCAAGCCCTATGCGTTATGCGTCTACGATTTTTTGGGAGCGAGGTTGAAATGTTCCATCCAAGCATTTTACAATTCCACCGATGAGTTCATTGGACTGCCTTTTCCTTCA
>JACAEV010000198.1 GCA_013388645.1 Syntrophaceae bacterium
CACAGGAGAACATCGTATGGCTTAAGTCCTCCCGGACCGTTTGCTGGATCGTACTGCCTTTTGCGAAATTGTGTTCCTTGTCACTCGGATGGCAAGAGAGGCATTGAAAACCCTTAGCCTTATGCACATCGGTCTCCGGACTCCATTGACGGCCTTTCCTCCATCCATCTGCCACGGCATGGCAGGACCAACAATTTTCATCAGGAGGTTTTCTTACAATCTGGAGGTTTAGGTTCTCAAAATCTGCTACTTTTTTATTTGTGTAATCGATGATGATCGTATCCACTTTCGAATTTCCCATATTATCCTTTGAGATTTCAGCCGTTGCCCACCCCGCTCCGACGGACGGTCCATATTTGAAAAATTTCCGCTGAAGTGCGTCGCCTCTTTCTTTCCATTGGTATCCTTTCAAGTGGCAGATGAGACAATCCGCCTCACTGACCCCACTTTGATCCCAAGGGGCTCCAACATCTTCTTTGCTATCTCTATATGGTGCATAGTCTCCATCCAATAAATGACTTTCTTCTGAACTTTCATAACCAAATTTTTTACTCTCTTCGTCATAGTAGGGGCGGCCTTTCCGATCATATTCGCTCCATCCCCCTCCGGGGTGGCAGGGCCCACAATTCTGGACAAAGGAAAAAGAAGACTTATCAATTTCAGATGGATTTCGGTTGACTTTTTTTGCCAGTAAGCTTAAATCCATCGAGCCTGCCAGATACTTTCCATACATCCCTGAAGATAGGTTCCAGGGGTATTTGGAATCGAAGGTATCGCTGATGACGATTTTGCCCGCCCCATTTGTACGGCCTTGTTGGAAATGATAAGCATTGCTGATTGGGTGGTAATCATGACAATCACCACATGTTTTTTTTGGACTGTACGGTATCTTACTCTCAAGGGTAAGTGGGCTTCCGTCAAATCCCCTTATGGAAATCTTTTTGTGGGAAGAATCCTGAGAGGAAACTGGAATGGGGTAAAAAAGAGAGAAAAGTAGAATGACTAAAGTGGTTAGGAGGAACAGTCTCATTTTTTTCAGGATCATCAGCCCTTCGTGATGGGTTTAGATTCTTACAAGCTCAAGTGAAACTATTATATTGAGAAGTGAGGTTAAGAGCAAGAAGTCCTTTCTTTTGATTTTATTTGACACATTTTTCTTAATGAGCTATTAATTTTGAAAAAACGTGTCTTCGATCCATCTTTACCAGAGAAGGTCTGACATGGAAAAACGAATTGTGGCGATCGTAAGGTACGAAAAGCCATTGGAGTCGGTTCGCAGGGTAGTTGATTTGTCTCACGGACTGAACCATTTATCGAGTCAGGCAAAAGTTTTTATTAAACCCAACATCGTCTTTTGGACACGCACCACCCCTTTTCCAAAATGGGGAGTGGTCACCACCTCCCGGGTTGTAGAGGATATGATCCTCCTTCTTAAGGAAAGAGGGATCGAAGATATCACCATTGCAGAGGGGATCGTCACGTTTGATCCGAAGGATATCGAGACCCCTGCCCATGCCTTTGAGAACCTCGGATATAACATTCTGAAGAAGCGATATGGCATAAAGACCTTAAATATTTTTGAAAGGCCTTTCAAGAGGATCGATCTGGGTGCTGGCGTCGTGCTTAATTTTAACGGGGATATTCTCCAGAGTGACTTCGTGGTCAACCTTCCCGTCCTCAAAACACATGCCCAGACCGTGGTCAGCCTTGGGATAAAGAATCTAAAGGGCCTCATCGATGTTAATTCAAGGAAAAAATGTCACAGTCCTCATCCAGAAAAAAATCTCAGTTATATGGTTGCCAGACTGGCGAATAAACTCCCCCCTTCTTTTACTCTTCTCGATGGGATTTACACTACGGAGCGTGGACCATTTTTTGAAGGAAGGCTTAGAAGAAGTAATATTCTAATCGCTTCTTCTGACATCTTTTCCGCCGATAAGGTTGGGGCAACGGTCCTCGGGTACGATCCCTCAGAGGTTCCCTATCTTGTTCATGCGGCTCAGGATTTTAAAAGGCCTGTGGATTTATCTGATGTCGAGGTGGTTGGAGAAAAGATTGAGGCCGTAACTTCCCGTCATGAGTATGCCTTTCCCTATACAGAGGATGGATATCTTCCCAAACCCTTGGAAAAATTGGGGGTGAAAGGCCTTTCCTATCCCAAATATGATGATACCATTTGTACCTATTGCTCAGGATTCACCACAGTCATTCTCATGGCCATCGCCAACGCATGGAAGGGGGAACCGTGGAATGAAGTCGAAGTCCTTACCGGTAAAAGGATGAAGCCCAGCCCCGGAAAGAAAAAGACGATATTAATTGGAAAGTGTATGTACCAGAAGAATAAAGCCGACACAAATATTAATGAAATGATTGCCGTCAAGGGATGCCCTCCAGACTTAAAAGAGGCAATGACCGCCCTTCATCAGGCAGGGATTGACGTGAACCCCAATTTTTTTGAAAATATGGACATGGCCGCCGGGTTCTTCATGAAGAGATATGAGGGAAAACCTGAGTTTGAGGAATCTTTTTACAGGGTCGTTTGAAAATAGACCGCAATAGGAGCTCACCATGAGTAACGAAACCCTTCTCACTTATTTTCAAAAGCATGTCAAAGAGGAACCCAACCGGGTGGCCTTGCGACATAAGGATTACGGGATCTGGCACGATGTCACCTGGGCTCAGTATGGGGAAAAGGTGAGGCAGGTGGCCATGGGACTCATCAGTCTTGGTTTTAAAAAAGGGGAGTGTGTTTCCATCATCAGCGAAAATCGGCCAGAATGGGTCTATTCTGATTTTGGAATCATGTCCGCCGGAGGGGTGACAGCAGGGGTTTATACGACGAATGCGGCTGAACAGTGCGGATATATTGTCCAGAACTCTGGGTCGAGATTCTATATTGCAGAGAATGAAGAGCAATTCGATAAAACGTTAAAGTTTAGAAAAGACACACCTACCTTGGAAAAAGTCATTGTCATTGAGATGGAAGGTTTGAAACGCTATAAGGATCCCATGCTGATGAGCTTCGATGATCTCTTAAAATTGGGAAAAGAATTCGATGCAAAAAATCCAGGACTCTTTGAGCAACGGGTGAGTGAAGTCAAACCCGATGATCTAGCGGTTCTCATCTATACTTCTGGAACAACAGGCCCTCCCAAGGGAGCGATGCTCACTCATAGCAATCTCCTTTATATGAGCGAGGCCATGGTGGATGCCAATCCCATTAAAGATGGGGATGAGACCCTTTCTTACCTCCCCCTCTGTCATATTTTTGAACAGCTCTTCACCGTGATGATCAATGTCCGTTTCGGGACGATCTGTAATTTCATCGAAAGTCCGGATACGGTCATGGATAATATGAAAGAAGTTTCTCCGACGGTCACCTGTGGCGTTCCTCGAATCTGGGAAAAATATGCTTCCGGAATTATGATACGGATGTCGGACGCCACCTGGTTTAAGCGTCAAGTTTTTAAAGCCTGTATGGGAATCGGGATGAAATATGCCGGATTGAAATTGAATTTCAAACCTATCCCCCCATACTTAAAGTTGGCTTACTTAGCGGCTTATGGAGCTGTTTTTAGGAAGCTCAAAGAACGTCTGGGATTTGATCGGGTGAGGGTCGCCTATTCCGGAGCCGCTCCGATTTCACCGGATGTCCTGAAATTCTTCAACGCCATTGGCCTTCCACTTATCGAAGGATATGGACAGACAGAAGGCACAGGGGTGACCACGGTCAGTCGAAAAGGCCAACTTAAGATCGGAAGGGTGGGGCAGCCTCTTCCAGGATGTGAGGTAAAAATTGCTCCGGATGGAGAGATTTTGGTAAAAAGTCCAGGTGTGTTCAAGGGCTATTTTAAAAATCCGGAAGCCACCGTGGAGACACTTAAAGACGGTTGGCTTCACTCAGGGGATGTTGGGGAGTTAGACGAGGACGGGTTTTTAAAGATCACCGACCGAAAAAAAGATTTGATCATTACGGCAGGGGGTAAAAATATTGCGCCACAGAATATCGAAAATCAGCTCAAGTTCAGCCCGTACATTAACGATGCCATTGTCATCGGTGATCGCCGAAAGTTTATCACAGCCCTGATTGCCATCGACGAAGAGAACGTGATCAAATATGCCCAGGATAACAAAATCCAATTCGGCACTTATGCCAGCCTCACTCAGGCTCCGGAAATTAAACAATTGATTCAGAAAGAAGTGGATCGGGTGAACAAGACCCTTGCCCAGGTGGAGCAGGTTAAGAAATTTACCATCATTCCCAAAAGGCTTTACGAGGAGGATGGCGAGGTCACGCCCACCATGAAAGTGAAGCGAAAGTTCATCAACGAGACTTATAAGGATATTATCGAGAAGATGTACCGCTCAGGCACAGAATAGATGAAACGGGACTATGTCGTTATGCCATTCTGAGGCGTCAGGCGAAGAGTTTCTGCATTCAAAACTTCAGGGGATGAAAGTTGAGATTTGAATTCTCACGCATTATTGAACTAATTTTTGATTCGCAACTCCAC
>JACAEV010000077.1 GCA_013388645.1 Syntrophaceae bacterium
AGGTCCCAAGGGTTTGGCTGTTCGCCAATTAAAGCGGTACGCGAGCTGGGTTTAAAACGTCGTGAGACAGTTTGGTCCCTATCTGCCGTGGGCGCAGGATACTTGAGGGGAGCTGTCCCTAGTACGAGAGGACCGGGATGGACGAACCTACGGTGTTCCAGTTGTGACGCCAGTCGCAGCGCTGGGTAGCCGTGTTCGGAAGGGATAACCGCTGAAAGCATCTAAGCGGGAAGCCCACCCCAAGATGAGGTATCCCTCCTGATAGCAATATCGGGATAAGACCCCTTGGAGACTACAAGGTTGATAGGTCAGATGTGTAAGTACCGTGAGGTATTTAGCAGACTGATACTAATAGGTCGATTGGCTTGACCATAATTGCAATTATTCTGTGCCGGAATCCCTTCATCCATATCATTTTTTTATGGAATGGTGGAATGATGGAATACTGGAATATTGGGTAATGAAAAATTTTTCTTTTCCCATTATTCCAACATTCCAATGTTCCAATATTCCGGAGTTGGAGTTCTTGGTGACCATGGCGAAGGGGAAACACCCGTTCCCATTCCGAACACGGAAGTTAAGCCCTTCAGCGCCGATGGTACTGCATGGGCAACTGTGTGGGAGAGTAGGACGTTGCCGAGATTAAAAATTCTCCCTGCGAATGTGGGGAACAAAAAAGCCCATCAACGATGATGGGCTTTTTTGTTAACGGTTCAGATAAATTCTAAATTCACACTTCTATTTGAATAAAATAAAAATTACTTAAATCAACTTCTTTTCCAATAATCAACTTCCCCCAATTCAAAATTGACTCCCGTGTTATTCGAATGGGGTCTTTTCTCCTTTCCGGAAGAATACCGAGTAAATGGAATTCATCCTTTTCATCAGCGGTGTAGAATTCATATGCAATCATTATTTTAAACCTGTTCCCTCCCAAAAATTAGGATTACTTTTTCAAGCGTGTTCGCCACTTTGAAGGCAACCTTCCTTCCAATCCTCCTCCTCAGCCAGTAATAGAGGGATAGATTTTTATTTATGAGTAAACTTCTCATTTCAATTTCCTTTTTATTAATCCGTAGAGATTTTATTAGCATTTTTAATGCCATCACTCTCGATTATTGTAAGTTATGATATTAACAAAGATTTCTTTTTTCCCCTCCTATTTAATTTTAAATGAAAGTGGAAAGAATTTCCACAAAAGTCCTAAAGGGTTTCCCTTAAAATGGAAACTTTATTCTTCACGTCCAATTGAATTTTTAAAGGGTGAATTTTGTTTCGGGAAGGAGGGCATCTCTTAAGATCTGAATGGGATGGGACACTTTCAAGCCTGTGAGATGGCGGATTTGCATACGGCAACCTTCACAGTCAGAGAGGATGATTTCAGGTTTTAATCGATCGATCACCTCTGCTAAATCTCTCCCTATTTCTTCGGATATTTCATATTTTTCTTTCTTAAAACCGAAGGTACCTCCCATTCCGCAACAATCTGCCTCGATATTGTCAAGGGTCAGCCCTGGAATAAGTCGGAGGATCTCAAGGGCGGGAAGGCCAATACCTAAGGCTCTTAAATGGCATGGAGCAAAATAGGCTGCTTTTAATGGGAGCTCTTTGAAATGGGTATCGAGACCATTTAATTCTTTTAGATTTCTCAGAAACTCAAAGATGTCGAAAAGATGCAGAGCGACCTCATCCGCTCTTGGAATAGATAACAAATGGCTATATTCATGTTTAATCATATGACCGCAACTCGTGGAAGAAAAGATGATATCAGAGCCCGAAACAATTGTCTTTAGAAGAGAGGGGACATTATAGCAGGCCATTTTTCTTGCCCCTTTGAAATTTCCATTGCCAAGCATCGGAATACCGCAACATTTTTGAAGAGGCAAAATGACTTCAAAGCCGTTTACCTCGAGGACTTGAACGGTAGCCCTTCCTACGTCGACCTCATTGGTGTTCATATAGCAACCATAGAAATAACCAACCTTTTTTCTTTCCATGAAATGATGCTCAAATCCCTCTTTTCCCTTTTTTTTAAATGGGGGATGATCTCCTTCTTTTATTTGGTGAACCTGTGACCGATGTTTTTTAAACCATTGTCTGAAAGTGGAAGGTTCGTAATCTGGGAGTTTTCTCCTTCTATCTATCTTTAAAATTGCCTCTCCTACCCATCGGATCATGGAATTTCTGAAAAGAAAATTGACAAAAGGAGAGAGGAACGAACCAACCCAGCCATATAGATAAGAGTGAGTGAGAAGCCAATCCCGGAAGGGCCTTCCTTTTTCATCGAGGTATTTTGCCTTGGCGAGGAGGTTGAGTTCCGAGATGTTTACTCCTGAGGAGCAAACCATATCACAAAGGTGACATCCAATACAGAGGTCAATCCAATCATCCACCGAGGGTTCACCCATCCTTCGGAAACGTTCAGCCCCAGGGCCTGCCTGTTTGGGTCCAGGGAATTTTGAAGTTACACGAGAGACAGGGCAGACGGCCATGCAAGTTGCACAGCGGATACACACATCAACATTTTTTTTAGGCCAGCTCTGTTTTTTCATCGGACCATCTTTCATCACAGTAACCAAAAACGTTCTCAAAAATCCGAAATTCGAATATCGAAATCCGAAATAATTTTTAATCCGAATGACAAAATGTTTAAAACGGGTTCCTGTTAATGTTTAGAATTTTGACCATTCGATTTTTTTCGAATTTCGAGTTTCGTTCGTGCTTCGGATTTAGAATATCTCCTTCATGTAAACACTCATGTTGAGATGCCCGATGCTTGTTTGGCTGCCATATATCCCGTGGCAATCTCAATTCCTTCTCTTGATTTTTCGTCAATACAGTGATGATTCGCTAATATTGTTCCCGATATCCACACATTTTCTAAAATCTGATCCCCTCTTTCATTAACCGGACGAAGGGACAAATCGGTTAAAATACCAGCCTGATGGATGGGTTGAGAATGACCAGCAAAAAAATTTTTTTCAAACCAATCTTCTCTGGATCTTGGTTGATGAACAGGAAGATGGCAGATCGGTTCGAAAACCTTCTCTCTGTCCGCTCTTAACCCTCCTCCGATAAAACGTCCTGTGGCAAGGATAAATCGATCAGCAAAGAAGGAGGTCGTCACAGGCGGATGAAACACTTCAATCCCTTCGCATCGCTTCCCTTTTGTGATCACTTTTGAGACGGAAGAACCCAGGGAAAAAGTCACTCCTTTCTGAATCAGCCATTCTTTAAAACGGTTGAAGATCCTCTTCCCAGGAATCGAAGGAGGAAGTATGGGGATTTCAAAAACCTGAGCACCCATCATTTCCTCTAAGTTTTCCTTAACCTGAATGGGGTGGTTCAAACCTAAAAAGGCAGGGAAACCCACTTGAGTTTCATGGCGGAGGTGTTTTTTGATCTCCTGGCCGATGTTTTCGCGAAAAGATTTAATCTCCATTAATCGCGACAGAGCTATTGCTGTCATTTCATAAGAAGTATTGGGAAGGGGGAGGGTTACCCCTCGGCACTTCAGTTGGTCCGCAACATATTGGGCATAGAAATCTTTGAAACCTTTAAATCCGACAAAGAGTGTTTGACCTTCTTTGATCAAGGATCCTCCAACCATGGTGATTGGGATAAGGTAAGTAGGCCTGAAGGTTCCTGCCCCTGTTGGAAGCAGGCAGTTCCTATGATCAATCGTTTGGAAAGGATAAGGGGGTGGAAATAGTGAAAGGAAGGAGGAGAGAGCGTTCTCAATTTTTTCCACGCCCACTTTAGCATAAGGGTGGCCAGGGTAGTCTTTGATCCAATGGGAAAGGCCATCCTTCATCTTGATTCCGTTTGGAAGTTGTCCTAAGACATCGATCGTATTTGAAAAAAGGCATAGGGACCCCATTCCCTTTCCAATGATCAGCGTTTTCTGACCAATCTCGGTCGCCGTTTTGGCTGCCATAAGGCCTGATAGCCCCATTCCAATAACGATAAGATCGAAGTGCATACGTTCTTTTAAGGGTTCAAGGATGCAAGGGTTCATGGGTTCATGTGTTTTAGGCTAAAATCCTTGATCCCTGGACCCCTTAAACCCTAAAGGTTAAAAATTCCTTTATAGATTCCTTCCATCAATTCCTCTTCTTTGACAGCTGGTCCCCAGAGAATTGGCCGGATCCCTTTCCATCTTTCTTCGAGAAATTTTTTGAGGAATTCATTGGAATTTCCATTGATCCTTCTTAAATCGTGCAATACTCCAAGCAGGCGATAAACACAAAAACCCCCTTGACAAGAACCCTTGGCTAGACGAGTCCGATGAAGGATGTCTTGTAAATCTTTCAATTTATCCGTCTTTAAAAATTCCTCGACTTCTTTCCTTGAGGTGAGTTCGCAATCACAGAGGGTTTCTACTCGTTCGAATGAGAATTGTTTGAGTTTTTCTGTCAGGCCGGTAGGCCTATTTGCCTTTGGGAGTGCCTTTAAATGAGTCGAACAGGGCGTGTGCATTCCCATCTTTTTACAAAGGAGATCAGAGGTCTTTTCTGCCATTAAACGATACGTCACCAATTTCCCACCCGTGATGGTGATCAAATTTTTTATCCCATCCCTTTCCCCATGGTCGATAAGCACAAATCCACGACTGATTGCTCGATCATCTTCTTTCGTTTCAGATTGGAATAAAGGGCGGATGCCTGCATAAGCCCGGATCAATCTGGCTTCTTGAATAGCAGGGACCAACTTCGATGTCTCTTGAATTAAGAGGGAAACTTCATGCGGCGTCACCTCAAAATTTTCAACTTCTTCCAATCGAACGGAGGTCGTACCCAGAATGGAAACCGTATGATTTGGGACAACGATGTCGCCATCTGAAGGAGGTCTACATCGATTGATGACATGATGGGTAAGCCTCTGGTTTGTGATCAGCATCGATCCCTTGGAAAGGGCCATACCGATCTGGAGGCCAGCAAGTTTTAGGAATTGGTTTGCCCAAGCTCCTGTAGCATTGACAATATAGGAGGCCTTTATAGTGTATTCCTCGCCCCCACCGAGATCTTTGGCCCCCACCTCTTTTATTTTATCCCCATCCAGAATCAGAGAGGTCATTTCTGTATGAAGAAGGATTTTTGCCCCGTGTTCCTCTGCGTCTCTGGCATTTTCTAAAATCAAGACAAATGGATCAATTGACCCATCCGGAACCTTCACCGCGCTGAGGAGGTTAGGATCGAGTTCGGGCTCTAATTCAAGGGTTTCGTCACGGGAGAGAAGGGCAGTTTGAATTCCCACTTCATCGCAGGCCCGAAGAAATCTTTCCCGGTAGTCGAATCCATCTTCGGGAAGAGAGACGAAAAGACCATCGGTTTCTTCAATACAGTGAGGTGCGATCTTTCTGAGAATTCTATTTTCAGCCATGCACTCCCGGGCTGCTCCGGGGTCCGTGACCGCATATCTCCCTCCGCTGTGCAAGAGGCCGTGGTTCCGCCCAGAGGCACCAGAGGCGAAATCCCCTTTTTCAATTAAAATAGAAGGAATCCCTCGCCAGGACAAATCTCTTGCAATCCCGACCCCTGTTGCCCCTCCTCCAATGATCAACACCTCTGTTATCATCTTCATTTAGGATATCGATTCACTCACAAATTTCCACACCCCTTCAGAAAAAAAGGTGAGCGATGAGACATTCTCATTTCGGTGGATGAAAGTTAAGCCATAGAAGATCAGGTTGTCTTCATCACGATGCTGCAGAGTATGTTCGCTGCTTCGTCACTTCGATCGGCCGCATTGCTGAGATGCCGATAGATCTCCCTCATCTTTAGCATATAGACCGTATCTGTTTTTTTGAAAAGATCGGCAAGGGCTGAATGATAGGCCTTCTCCATCATATTCTCATAAGATTTGGCCTTAACGGCGTGTTCCAAGGCGATGTTCGGATAGGTTTCTAAAATTTTGACGGCATCATTAATTTCACGGGTTGCCTTTTTCAAAATCTCTACCATTTCTTTCAGATGATCATCAGAAGACACTTCATAAATCTCCATCTCGTCGACGGTCGAATTGGCATAATCGACGATATCATCGATGGCCCTCGAGAGGGCATAGATATCCTCCCGATCCATGGGGGTGACAAAGGTCTGATGGAGTTCTTCAACGAGAATTCTCCGAAGTTCATCGGCCTCTCTCTCGATGGTTTTCACTTTATTCGCATTTTCTTGATTTTGGTTTCCGACAAAGGTCTCCAATGCTTCAATGCCTTCCAGCGTTTTAGAGGACTGGTCCATCAACATCTTATGAAAATTGCTCTCTTTTGGAAAGATCCGGTCCTTTAATCCCAATCTCTTCTTCCTTTCAATTTTCCTCTTCTCGTCACCGATAACTTAGGGAATTTCTCATTTTCTAACGAGATTACAAGCATTTGTCAAGGGTGATAATGATTCCTCCCAGTGGTTGATAACGTATTAGATCTATCATGGAAGAATACAAAACTTGACTTTTAAACCCAATGCAATACAATGGGATCACTTTGAGAACCTGATGTCAAATGGTTCAGGCAGGAGGTAAGAGATCTGGTCTCTAGCCCAAAAATTTTTTATCAGATAATTTATGAACATGGAAGAGGAGGAAACGATGGTTGAGATTCTAAAAAGCAGATATCATTTCCTCGATTTGGTACAAGTCGCCTTTATCCTTACCGATTCGCACTCAAAAATTCTTTACACCAACCGCCACGCAGAACGTCTCTTTGGTTATCCAAGAGAAGAGATGGAAGGGGAGAGGATCAGAATGCTTTTCTTGGATGAGGATTTAAACTATTTTCTTCCCAATATCATCTATCTCTCCCTTTATAAAAATGGCTTTGAGGGAGAGGCGCTTTTAAGACAGAAGAATGGGATGAAGATATTCGTTCATCTCTATACCACTATGTTTAAGGAGGAAGGAGAAATTTTTATTTCTTTCTCTTTCCAAGAGATACAACGATTGAAGAAATTGGAGAGGGAAAGATTGGAGATGGAGCGATGGGCCAATCTCGGTATGATGGTGGAGGAGATTGCCCATCAAGTTCGGAATCCAATCGTGGCCATCGGAGGGTACACACAGCGCCTTTTGAAGACATTCTCCTATTCAACGAAAAATCAATATTATCTCCAACAAGTCCTTAGGGAAACACAGAAACTGGAAACGATGATTCAACGAATTGAGGAGTATGTCTTGATCCCAAGACCTATTTTTCAAAAGGAAAAGATGGAGGAACTGTTGGAAACTATTCTACAGACATTTTCCAAAGAGATAGCGGAGAAAGGGATATCCCTCAATCTGGAGACGAAGGATTTAAAAGGGGGAGGAGATTTATTCATTGATCAAAACCTTTTCACTAAGGCAATGATATATATATTAGAAAACAGCATAGAGGCCATTGGCCAAGCTCCGAAAGGAAAAAAGAAGGAAGTGATCAAGGTCACCCTTTTTGGAGATGAAGAAACGATCGGGGTCTCGATCTCTGATCAAGGGGAGGGAATTCCCAAAAAGAACTTAGTTCGGATTTTTGATCCTTTTTATTCCACCCGGCCTGATCGGGTGGGATTGGGGTTAACCTTTGTCAAGAAGGTCATAGAAGAACAAGGGGGAAATATTCAAGTGGAGAGCCGCTTAAAAAGAGGGACGACCATCACCATGACTTTTCCAAAGGACAGGCGTCGAAAATTACGCCGAGAACGAGTTTCTTCCGAATCCATTGAGAGAAATCATTAAAATTTTAATCTTCTATCTCCTCTCCATCAGATTCTATAATCCACCTAAAAGAAAGAGAGTTTCGAAAAGCAGCGCCGAAGCATGTCGATGAGGCTGATTTCAAAAATCATTAAAGGATTTATGATGGTCTCGTAAAAAGTTTCCTAACCCGTCACTCCTGCGAAAGCAGGAGTCCAGAAGTATTTAAATTCACTGGATTCCCGTTTTCACGGGAATGACAATAATGGGTGAATCGGACTTTTTGCGATTTCATCATTGATGGATTTTTAAAAATCTCTGGGAGTGGGGTTGACATCCAGACTTCACAGGTTAAAATAAGTTTGAATTTCAAAACCCAATAAAAAAGAGTAAATTGGAATCATTTCAGATCGAGAGGTCATTCGATTTAAGTTTTCTAAAGGGATGAATATGGAAAGAGGGCTGATGGAAGTGAAAGTCATGGGTATTGTCGTAGACCCCAAGGCGTCCAACCCTGTGGTCGTTTTGGTAGACCTCTCTGGTCAGAAAGCTTTGCCAATCTGGATCGGGGTTTTTGAGGCGGAGGCCATCTCAAGAGGGATTGAAGAGGTGGTTACGCTTCGGCCCATGACACACGATCTCATGAAACAGATTTTAGATACTTTTCAGGTCACCCTTACCCGAGTGGTCATTCATGATTTAAGGGATAATACTTTTTACGCTCACCTTTATCTTGACGTAGATGGCGAAGAATTAATTGTGGATAGTCGCCCCAGTGATGCAATCGCCCTTGCGGTCAGAGTCAAGGCTCCCATTTTTGTTACCGAATCAGTGATTGAAGCCACCAAACAGATGGGAATACTTGCCAGTAATTTTTTGGAAGAAAGGGATGAGCTGAAAACCATTATTGAAAATATGAAACCAGAAGACTTTGGAAAATATAAAATGTAACATCATGTCTTATTACACCCTTCTATAGATAGAAAAGTCCTACCTTCTATCTCTATTCACCAAATGCATTTAACCTAACTGAATTCGAATACTTTCTTCCCGTTGACATTAATTTTCTCTTTTTGACAATTTGTCATTTCGATGAAGTTAAAGGTGAAGCAAACACCTCTTTCGAAAATGAAGCTTATGTTTAAAATTAAGTAGTTAAGAGGTTAGAAGCCTATCAGTTTTATCGGCATATATTTTGCTTAAAATACATGAAAATCAAAGCAAATGGAGGTAATTCAATGTTCTTAATGGAAAAGGATGTGGTGTTAACGACGGATGAGGCAATTGAATATTTAAAGATCTCCAAGCCCACATTTTTGAAATACATTCGCCACGGAAAGATCAAGGCGATTAAAGCTGGAAAAGGGTGGAGGATTCTTCAATCTGAATTAAACCGGTTCTTACTGGGAGAAGTGAACTGATGATCAAAGGAATAAGAAATAGCCTCACATTGAAATGGATGATTTTTTCTGTACTCTTAGCCATCCTCCCTCTTTTCATTGCAGGTCTTAGTATCATTCAAATCTACCAAGAAAATTTGAAAGAATCGATCATTGGAATTGAGGAAATGAAGGCAACCATGGTGGTTGAGAGGACAGAAGCTTTTTTTGAAAAGATCACCCTCAGTCTTCTCACCATGGCTAATGATAAAGATTTTAAAACCGGACGTTTTACTCCTCATGTTCAACATCATTTAGAGAATCTCCTTTGTCAAAATGATTCTATTTGGGAAGTGACCCTTTTAGACCATCAAGGGAGGGAGAGGGCGAAGGTTTCGAAATACAGAGTGATCGCTCCTGATGATTTAAAAAGTGAAGCGAAGAGCGAGATGTTCGGAATGGCTTCTAAGGGTAAAACGTATTATGGAGATTTTTATCTCACACGAGATATCGTCCCCACTATGGGAGTCGCCGTTCCTGTGGAAGAATATAGAGGGAAGCCCGTTGGGGTTTTGAGCGCCAAGGTTCACCTTCGATATCTGTGGAACCTTATTCCTCAAATTCAAATCGGTAAAGAGGGATTCACTTATGTCGTGGATCGGGAAGGAAATCTCATCGCTCATCCGGATACACGAAGAGTTTTGTTAGGTTTAAATTTGAGATCGCTCCCCGTCGTGGACCAGGTTGCATCTGGAAGAGAGGGCCATTTGGAATTTGATCATCCAGAGGGAGAGAGAGTTTTATGTGTCTATAAATTGATGAAAAAATTAGGCTGGGGCGTGATTGTTCAAGTCCCCGTAAAAGAAGCTTATCAGCCCACCCGGCAGGTGGCTCATACCGCCTTCCAATGGATGTTAATTGGGTTAGGCATTGCGGTGATCCTGAGTCTGCTCTTAACAAGGAAGTTCACTCTCCCGATTAAACGTCTATCCAATGGAATGGGAGAGGTCGCCAAGGGGAATTTAGATACCTATCTTCAATCTACTACAAAGGATGAGGTGGGGCTTCTTACAGAATCTTATAATCAGATGATTTGGAATTTAAAACAGTCTCGAGAAGCCCTGAGAGAGGCCGAGGAAAGATATCGAAGGATTTTCGAAAATTCTAAAGATATGATTTATATCACCTCGCTTGATGGGAACTTTATCGATGTCAATCAGGCTGGGGTGGAGATGCTTGGTTATCAAAATAAAGATCAATTGGTGAGGATTTCCACAAAAGATATTTTTTGTTCCCAAGGAGACCGAGAAAAATTCATGTATGAAATAACCAATCGAGGATTTGTCAAGGATTTTGAGACCAAATTGAAGAGAGCGGATGGAACAATCATCGACACCCTCATGACCATAACCCTCAGAAAGGACGAGGAGGGCCATATTCTTGGCCATGAGGGCATCATCAAAGATATTTCCTTCCGAAAAAGGATGGAGAATGAATTGGTCCAAAGAAAAGAGGAGGCTCAAGCCCTTTATGATATGAGTGTCCTCATCAATCAGACCTTGGATCTGAATAAGGTTTTACCCGATGCTTTAGATCGGGCTTCCTGTCTCACGGGGTTTGAAATGGGAGGAATTTATTTATTTAATCAAGATGAAAATTTACTCGAATTAAGATTTAATAAGGGATATACATCCACATTTGTTGAACGTGTCAAGGTGATCCCATTTGGAGAGGGCATTGCCGGAAAGGCCCTCCTAATGAAGGAGCCAATTATCTCCTCCATCGATGAATATCCAACTCCTCAACTCCTTCCCTTTTTAAGGGAGGAGGGGATACAATCATTGGTGGGTATTCCACTAATGAGCAAAGGAAAAGCCATCGGTGCGATTACCCTTGCGAGCCGTAACCTCCATGCCCTGGTTTCCAGGGAGGTCAAGTTGTTAGAAAGTATTGGAAATCAGGTTGGTCTTGCCCTTGAAAACGCTCAGCTCTTTTCAAATGTCACCCAAGCCAAATCGGAATGGGAAACCACCTTTAATGCCGTCACGGACCTCATCACCATCAGAGATAAAGATTATCAAATCATTCGTGCCAATCAGGCAGCGTTTGAACGTTATGGGTTAAGGCCAGAGCAGATGATAGGAAAGAAGTGTTTTGAAATTTTTCACCAAAGTGACCAACCGTGTGATGGATGTTATGTGGCTAAGACTTTAGAAACAAAGAGACCTGCGGCCGGGGAAAGAGAGAGTAAATATTTAAAAGGTATTTTTCAATATTATACTTTTCCTGTCTTTGATGGAGAAGGGGAAGTCGTGGGAGTGGTCGATTTAGCCAGAGAGATAACTGAAGAGAAACGACTGGAAATTGAAAAGGAGGTGGTCAATCAGATTAACCAAATCCTTGCCTCCAGCCTCGATGTGAGACAGGTCATCAACGCGGTCCACTCGGAAATCAAAAAGGTATTCAATTCGGATAGGATGACGATCACCCTTTTGGATGAAGGAGGCAGGGGGTTCCGATATTTTGCTTTGGAAAAGGATTATGATGCTAAAGAATTGGTGGGTGGTGTCATTTATCCAAAAGAAGGAACGCCCATTTCAAAAGCATTGGAAATAGGCCTGCCTGTGATCGTGCCGGATACCGAGAAAAGCAATTCTTGGATTGATCAGAAAGTACTGAAAGAGGGGATCCGTTCTACATTGGTATTTCCATTAGAATGTAGAGGGAAAATTATTGGAACGGTGAACTTTGGAAGCAAAGAGATCCAACACTTTTCAGATCATCATGTTAATTTCCTCCGTTCCATCGCATCAGGGCTGGCGATTTCCATTCAAAACGCTCTCCTCTTCGAAGAGACAAAAAAAAGAGTGGATGAATTAACTCTCCTTTATGAGATCATGAAAATTTCTGCCTCCTCTTTGAATTTAGACCAAATGCTGAGAGAGGTGACTCACTGTCTGAATGACTTTTTCAAGTTTGAAGCCTTTGGCATGGCCTTGCTTGATGAGA
This sequence comes from Syntrophaceae bacterium, assembly GCA_013388645.1. GTDB lineage: Bacteria > Desulfobacterota > BSN033 > BSN033 > UBA1163 > UBA1163. The sequence continues at coordinate 12,060 of JACAEV010000077.1, forward strand.
AAACGAAGAAATTGATCATTCATCCCTCCTTCCTGGGCCATCCAGTTAAAGAGATAGAAAGTATGGACCTCGGGTTAGGAAGGGGAATTACCGGATGGGTGGCTGAAAGAGGTGAACCCCTATTAGTGAACGATGTCCGAAAGGATTCCAGGTATCTTCTCTATGACGAGACGATCCACTCCGAATTGTGTATTCCTTTGAAGGTAGGCCCCAAAGTGATTGGGGTACTGGATGCCCAGAGTAGAGCTTTGAATGCCTTTTCTGAAGATCACCTCCGTTTACTTAGCATCATCGGAGGACAGTTGGCCATTCTCATTGAAAACCTTCGGCTTTACGAAGGGATTAAACAGTCGGAGGAAAAATATCGAACCGTCATCGAAGGGGCCCATGAAGGGATCTGTGTGATTGGAATGGATAATCGTTTTAAATATGTCAACAGAAGAGAGGCGGAATTGCAAGGTCTCCCTCAAGAAAAATTGGTGGGGATGGATTTTCGTGATTTTCTGGATGAAAAGAGCAAACAATTCATGGATGAACGATTCACTCGGCGGGGGAACAAAGAGAAATTACCCCCTCGTTTTGAATTAAATATACTCCGAAAGGATGGAGAGATTCGAAATGTTGAAGTCCATGCGAGAGTGATCAAAGATTCAACGGGGGAGACCGATTATGTCGTTTTCTCCAAAGATATCACTGAAAAGAAAAAAATGGAGGAACAGTTGCTTCAGGCTGAAAAACTCCGGGCCCTTGCGGAGATGGCCAGCGGGGTTGCCCATGATTTCAATAACGCCCTGGCCGCCATCCTTGGCAACACCCAACTCCTGCTTTTCTCCATTCAAGATGAGGAGTTAAAAGAAACCTTGAAAACAATCGAAAAAGTGGCCAAGGACAGTGCTCAGACCGTGCGACGGCTTCAAGATTTTACACGGAAAAAGGTTCATGAAGAACTTTTTCAGGTCGATATCAATTCGGTGATTAGAGATACCATTGAGATGACCAAACCAAAATGGAAGGATGAAGTCCAGAAAAGAGGAAGTCATATTGAAATCGTGTTAAGGGTTGAAGAAGTTCCTCCTGTATTAGGCACATCATCTGAATTGAGAGAAGTCATGACCAATATGATTCTCAATGCCATTGAGGCGATGCCTGAGGGTGGAAGAATAGAGATTCGGACATTTCAGAGGAGGGAAAAAGTCTTGATCCAAATTTCCGATTCTGGAATGGGAATTGTGGAAGATATCCGGAAAAAGATTTTTGAGCCCTTTTTCACAACGAAACCATTTACCAATACCGGACTCGGATTAAGTATGTCTTATGGAATTATAAGAAGGTTTGGAGGAGAGATCGAGGTTCAAAGCGAGGTTGGGAAAGGAACGACCTTTACCATCGTCTTACCCATTGAAAAAGGTTTGAAGGAAGAAACCTCCCCTCCCTGTTCGCCTAAAAAGGGGAAGGAAGCTCGTATTCTGGTGATCGACGATGAGGAGTTTGTCCGGAATGTACTTTCCCGGACACTCGCTCAATTTCACCATCAGGTCACTTTGGCGGAGGATGGGGAAAAGGGCATTCAACTCTTCAGGGAAAAGAAATTTGATATGGTTTTGACTGATTTGGGAATGCCTGGGATGTCGGGATGGGAGGTTTGCCGAGTCATAAAAAGCTTGAGCCCAGAGACCCCAGTCGGAATGATAACAGGATGGGGGACAGAAATAAGTCGGAGTAAAATGGAAGAGTACGGTCTTGACTTCTTGATCTCCAAACCCTTTGATTTCAACCAGGTTTTAAATGTGGTGGCTGAAACGATGGCCTCCAATGAAGAACGATATTTATCTTGACCTGTTTCCTTCCCATACTCTTCCTCTTCCCCAAGGCTTTACCCTAAGTACTTCTTCAGTTATGGGGTAATATTTGACCTGAAAGGGTCGGGAAATTCTCCCTCCAAAACCTCGTAAAGCGGTCTTTAAGATCATACCGATCGGTTATTCTACTATTGGCATCGTGATTTTGGGAATTCAACCCTATAGAGGTGATGAGTTAGAGGTTTCGCTTCAAGGTTTTTACGGAAGAACCTCCCGACCCTTTTCTGCTTCAATAACCAGGGATTACTCCCCCTTTAATTTTCCGGTTGATTTTTCCTCCTTTTTGTAATAAATAAAAGGGCATCTTTTTTAAAAAGAAAGGAGGAGTCTCATTATGAAAAGAGGGATTTTCCATTTTTGTGCCTATGTTTTTGCGGTCCTTTTTCTTGCCTTTTCTGTTCACGCTCAAGATATCCCCATCGGATTTTTTGCGCCCATCACAGGGCCTGCGGCCGCCGACGGTGCGAGTGCAAAACATGCAGTCGAACTGGGATTGAAAGAGGTGAATGATGCAGGTGGAATTAAAGGGAGAAAAGTAAATCTCATTATTTATGATGATCGGTTGAATCCCCAAGAAGCGGTTGCCATCGCCAATAAATTAATCGAAAAAGATAGGGTAGTAGGTGTGGTCAGCGGTTCTTATAGTGGTCCGACTCGAGTCACTGCCCCTATTTTCCAAAAAGCAGGAATTCCTATGGTGGCAGGCTATGCAGTACACCCGGATGTGACCTGGGATCCCAAGGAAAAGAAAGTCAATGATTTTTGCTTCCGAAATGGGTTTCTCGGCGAAATCGAAGGAGCAGCGGCTGCTGAATTTGCTGTGAAGAATTTAAAAGCTAAGAAGATTTCCATCATCTCGATGGATAACGATTTTGGCCGGGCCATCTCTGCTGGGTTCGCCGAGCGATCAGAGAAATTGGGAGCGTCGATTTTAACCAAGCAAATGTATAAGTTTCCTGGTGAAAAGGACTTTCGTCCCTATTTGACAAGAATCAAAGAAGGCAATCCAGATTTGATTTTTGCAGCAGGATATTATAATGAAGCCGCTTCCATCGTCCGGCAGGCGAAGGAGTTGGGAATCACCAGCCAGATCATGGGTGAGGAAGGGTTTGATTCACCGAAATTTATAGAGATAGCAGGGCCAACCGCTGAAGGTGTCATCATTGCGACCAATCTCGATCGAGATGACCCAAGGCCACTGGTCCAGAATTTTCTGAGGAATTACAAAAAAGCTTATAATGAAGAGGCCGATATGGTCGGAGCTTCCAGTTATGACGCTTTTATGATTCTTGTTAACGCCATCTCTAAAGCGGGGACAGATCCCAAAGCCATTCAGAAGGCCCTCCTTGAGACCAAAGATTATAATGGTTTGACGGGAAAAATCACCCGTTTTGTTCAGGGCGAAGTGGTCAAACCCGTTCAGATTCAAGTGGTCAAAGACGGGAAGTTCCGTCGTCTCGGGGTGGTTGATAATCCAGAAGTCATCACACCGCCCATCAAATAAAAGAATAGTAATCAGTGGCCAGTTATCAGTTTCTATATATGGTTCCCTTCTCTTCTAAAGATGAGGAAGAGGAGGGAACCATATTGTGGTTTAATGACTGTTCACTGCTCACCGCCTACTGGTTACTGGATTTAATATGCTCTGGCAACAACTCGCTAATGGAATTGCCATTGGAAGCGTCTACGCCCTGATCTCACTTGGGCTGACGATGGTTTATGGAATCCTACGTATCTTGCATGTGGCTCATGCCGGCATTTACGCTTTGGGGGCTTATGTTGGTCTGTTTTCTTTCAAGCTCGTCGGCAATTTCTGGATTTCTTTGATGGTCGGAATGGCTGGAGCAGCCATTGCCGGATATCTTGTGGAAAGGTTTTTGTACACGCCCCTTCTTCATTTGCCGAGGATCGCTCCCCTTATCGTTTCTATTGGCCTTTTCACCGCCTTGGAGGAAGCTTTTCGTATCGTTGCTGGACCTCATACGCTGACTTACAACGCCCGTATTGGTCTGGGTGATCTATCCATCGGGAGCTTCCGTCTTACCGAGACACAGATTCTCATCCTCTTCATCACCATTATCATCTTAATTTTTCTCTGGGCCTTCCTGACAAAAACCCGTACCGGGTTAGCGATGAGGGCATGTGCTCAGGACCCAGAGACCACCTCCTCTTTCGGGGTGAATGTCAGCGCAATCATTGCAATCAATTTTATTATTGGATCAGCCATGGCTGGTGCGGCAGGGGTTTTGATCGGGGTCTATGATAACCAAGTTTGGCCGACGATGGGCAGTATCCCGGCCTATAAAGCTTTAGCTATTGTTGTTCTCGGAGGATTGGGAAATATTCCAGGGACGGTGCTTGCATCAATCGTCGTAGGGCTGGCAGAGACGTTTTTCATTGGTGTTCTCGCTATTCCTTTTCCGAGAGATGCCGTGGCTTTCGTGGCCATGATTTTAGTTTTAATGTTCAAACCCTATGGGCTATTAGGAAAAGCATAACCATTTCGTGAGTCGGGAGGCTTAAACTTCACCCCTTACGCCTTACGGTATTAAAGATGATCAGCGGATACCTCATCACAATCCTGATCACTATCCTCATTTATGCTATGCTGGCGCATAGCCTCAACCTCATCACAGGGCATGCGGGCCAGATCTCACTGGGGCATGCGGCCTTCTTCGGGATCGGTGCCTATAGCTCGGCGATGCTCTATACGGAGGCTGGGTTTCCCTTCTGGATTTCTGTTCCTCTGGCCGCTGTGGTCGCAGGAATCATCGGAGCCCTGCTTGGAATCCCTTGCTTGCGAGTACGTGATGATTTTCTGGCCATCACTACGATGGGAATCAATTTTGTGGTAGAGGCCATTTTCCTCTATATTCCCTTTTTTGGTGGAGCCATGGGAATCGGGGGAATCAACCTTCCTAAATGGTTTGGACGCGACATGACCAAGCCTGAATATTTCTTTATTATTCTTATCACCTTCGGCTTACTCCTCCTTGTGGATCGTCAACTGGGTCGCTCATGGATCGGTTTGGCATGGGCTTCGATTCGGGAGGATGAACAGGCGGCAGGGGCCATGGGGGTGGATGTGGTTCGTTTTAAAGTTTTGGCATTTATCTTAGGGAGCGCTATCGCTGGATTAGCGGGGGGATTCTACGCTCATTTCTTAACCTTTATCATGCCGCAGAATTTTGGTTTTGGACAATCCATTGTCATCCTTTGCATGGTCGTCTTCGGCGGCATTGGGACCCGTTGGGGCCCAATCATTGGGGCCGTGATTCTGGGAATTTTGCCGGAAATCTCCAGGCCTATCATGGAATACCGCATTTTGATCTATGGGGTTCTCCTTTTGGCCATGATGCGATTTCAACCAGGTGGTCTATTAGGGGCGGAGTCGATTCTTTCAAGAACTTTTCGGCGATAGGTTATTGCTTTTGGCGTCAGGGGTGAGTGGATGACTCTTTTAGAGGTGAAGGCTCTTAGCAAAGAATTCGATGGCCTTCGAGCTTTAGATGGGGTGAGTTTTGCCGCTCGGGGGGGCGAGATCCTGGGAATCATTGGTCCGAATGGAGCAGGTAAAACCACCCTCTTCAACATTATCTCAGGGATTTATCCTCCCTCGGGGGGAGAAATCAATTTTGAGGGGAAGTCCATTCTTCGTTTGAAGCCACATCAAGTCAGTCGTTTGGGCATTGGCAGGACTTTTCAAATTGTCCGCCCCTTCCAAAATTTGGATGTGGAGGCCAATGTTATGGTTGCTTTTGGACATCGGGTCTATCCATCTCTGTGGAAGTCCGCTGGCTCGGTTTGGCAGCCGGAAATTCAGAAGGAGGTTCAAGATCTCATTGATCGAGTTGGCCTTCGGCCTCATTTAAAACAAATAGCCAAAACCCTTCCTCTCGGCTTTAAAAAACGTCTTGAAATCGCACGTGCCTTAGCACTCCAACCCCGTCTTCTTCTCCTCGATGAGCCCTCCGCAGGCTTGCGGTTTGAAGAATCCCTCCAGCTCATGGGACTCATCCGTCAGGTATGCGATCAAGGGATTGGTATTCTTCTCATCGAGCACAACATGCATGTTGTCATGGACCTTTGCAAGCGAATTGTCGTTCTGGATCACGGCTCAAAGATTGCTGAAGGTTCTCCTGAGGAGATACGCTCAAACCCTTTGGTCATCCAGGCTTATTTGGGGAAGGAGGCGTAAATGTTAAAGGTGCAAGATATTGAAGTTTCTTATGGCGAGTTTCTAGCCCTCAGGGGGATCAATTTCACAGTGGAGGAGGGAGAGTTAGTTACAATCATTGGAGCAAATGGGGCGGGCAAAAGTACGATTCTTCGGGCCGTCATGGGTTTGGTGAGATGCCGTAAGGGGAATGTCTTTTTTCAGGGAGGGGATATCACATTCAGTCCGTCTTACCAAAGAGCCCGTTTGGGCATTAGCCTTGTCCCAGAAGGGCGTAAGATCTTCCCTGACCTGACCGTGGCTGAAAATCTATTGATGGGCGCCTATACCCAAAGGGACAAAAAAGCGCTTCCCTCCTACATGGAAGAGGCCTTTACTCTTTTTCCAGTGTTAAAAGAAAGACGAAATCAAGTGGGAAAAACCCTCAGCGGAGGGGAGCAGCAGATGCTCGCCATTGCTCGGTCGCTCATGTCCCAACCACGAATGATCTTGATGGATGAGGTTTCCTTAGGTTTGATGCCGATCTATGTCGAAGAGACATTTAAAGTCATCGAGAATCTCCACCGACGGGGAGTGACCATTCTCTTGGTTGAACAGAACGCCCGCAAAGCCCTTGGAGCCGCAAACCGGGGCTATGTGCTTGAGACAGGAGAAATTGTTTTAAGCGATTCGAGCCAAAGGCTGGCCTTAAATCCTCAGGTCCAGAAAGCCTACTTGGGTGGTACCTAATAGAAATTAAAAATTCAGGGTTCTAAATTGTGACGGATATTTAAAACCAGGGTTTCGTAATCATTGAGGGAAGAGCTATGGAAAAGAGAAAAGTGAAGCTTAAAGAAAGGGTAGAGACCTTAACCGGGGTTCAAGTGGGAATTAAGGCCCCTCGAGGGTCAAAAGTCTCCTGTAAAAGCTGGCAAACGGAGGCGGCACTGAGGATGTTGATGAATAATCTCGATCCTGAGGTGGCTGAAAAACCCGCCGAGCTGATTGTTTATGGAGGTACTGGAAAAGCGGCCAGGAGTTGGGAGGCTTATCATTTATTGGTTAAGTGTTTGAGAGATTTAGAAGAGGATGAGACATTACTCGTCCAATCAGGGAAACCTGTCGGGATCTTTAAAACTCACAACGATGCCCCTCGCGTCTTAATTTCCAATTCCATGTTGGTTCCCCAATGGGCCAACTGGGAGAAGTTTAGGGAATTGGAGGAACTCGGACTTACGATGTATGGCCAGATGACCGCAGGAAGCTGGATCTATATTGGCACGCAGGGAATTCTTCAGGGGACTTATGAGACATTTGCCTCCGCTGCCAAGAAACATTTTGGAGGATCCTTGAAAGGGAGGCTCCTTCTTTCAGCAGGCCTTGGAGGAATGGGAGGAGCTCAGCCTTTGGCGGCGACCATGAATGAAGGGGTTTTTTTAGGAGTGGAGGTTGATCCAGAAAGGATCAAACGGCGTCTTGAGACCGGATACTTGGATGTAATGGCGGATCGCTTGGAAGATGCCCTCATCATGGCCTTAAGTGCGAAAGAGAAAGGAATTCCAAAATCCATTGGCCTGGTAGGAAATGCGGCAGAGATTCATCCAGAGATTGTGAAGAGAGGGATTGTTCCGGATCTGGTGACAGACCAGACTTCAGCTCACGATTCATTAAATGGTTATGTCCCTGCTGGATTGACGCTTGATGAGGCTCTTGAACTCCGGAGAAAAGATCCACAAACTTATATTCGTCGGGCCATGGAGTCTATGGCCCTTCATGTTCAGGCGATGCTGGAATTACAGAAGAAGGGTTCGATTGTCTTCGACTATGGAAATAATATTCGAGCCCAAGCATTCCAGGCGGGAGTGAAGGAGGCCTTCAGCTATCCCGGATTTGTTCCTGCCTTTATCCGCCCTCTCTTTTGTGAAGGGAAAGGACCATTCCGATGGGCAGCTCTATCAGGAGATCCTGAAGATATCTATAAAACTGATGATGCCATTCTCAGGGAATTTCCAGACGATGTGTCTTTAGCAAGATGGATTCGATTGGCGAAGGAGAAAGTAAAATTTCAGGGATTGCCAGCTCGGATCTGTTGGCTTGGCTATGGGCAGAGGGCTCGGATTGGAAAAGTCTTTAACGAGATGGTTGCCAAGAAAAAATTGAAGGCTCCCATTGTGATCGGAAGAGACCACCTAGATAGTGGTTCGGTGGCTTCTCCCTACCGCGAGACAGAAGGGATGAAAGATGGGAGTGATGCCATTGCTGACTGGCCTATCTTGAATGCTCTTCTCAATGTAGCTGCAGGTGCGACCTGGGTTTCAGTCCATCACGGGGGAGGAGTGGGGATTGGCTATTCAATTCATGCGGGGATGGTGGTGGTCGCAGACGGAACCAAAGAGGCGGAAAAGAGATTATTCAGGGTGTTGACCACCGATCCCGGAACCGGTGTGATGCGCCATTCTGATGCTGGATACGAAGAGGCGATTGATACGGCAAGACAAAAAGGAATTAAAATTCCAGGGGTGACGATTTACCAGCGAGAAGATTCGTAAATGAGGAACACTGGAAGGCTGGAATATTGGAATAATGGCAAATAAAAATAAATAAAAAAACCATTTATTTTTTCATTTTTTCATTCCGAAACCCATTATTCCATATGGGGAGAGTATGAGATTTGTCATCATTGACGGGAGAAATCTTACCTTGGAGCAGGTATTAGAAGTGGCGGAGAGGAGGGCACAAGTGAAACTTTCTCCCTCTGTTGAGAAGAAAGTGAGACGTTCGAGAGATTTTATTGAAAAGGCTCTTGATAGGGGTGAAAAGATCTATGGGGTCACCACAGGATTTGGGTTGCTCTCCGATCAATTGATTGACCATTCCGAAATTGAAGATCTCCAAAAAAATTTGATCAGAAGCCATAGCGTAGGAGTTGGGCCCTACTTCGATGAAGTGACCACCCGTGCCATCATGTTATTACGTGCTAATGTGATTGCCATGGGATATTCAGGCGTTCGGATAGAAGTTTTAAAACGTCTCGTCGATATGATCAATAAAGGAGTTCATCCCCTTGTCCCGGAACAGGGATCCGTGGGGGCAAGCGGAGATTTAGCCCCATTAGCCCACCTGACCTCTGTATTAATGGGAGAAGGGGAGGCCGTATTTAAAGGAAAGGTGATGTCTGGGGAGAGGGCGATGGAAATGGCTGGCATTCCCATTCTCACTCTTAAAGCAAAAGAGGGTCTTGCCTTGGTGAACGGCACCCAAGTCATGGCTGCCGTAGGTCTTTTAGCTCTACTCCGTGCGGAGAGACTCTCTAAATTAGCAGACATTATTGGAGCTTGCACCTTGGATGCCTTAAAAGGGACCCTGAGTGCCTTCGATTTGGATATTCAGAGAGTCCGCCCTTTTCCAGGTTCCCTGGCTGTCTCAAAAAATTTTAAGAAGTTGGGAAGATTTAGCGAGATCGCCAAATCGCATCAATTCTGTTCAAAGATTCAGGATGCCTATTCTCTTCGTTGCATTCCACAAGTTCATGGGGCGGTCAGAGATGCCCTCGCCTATGTTCGGAAGATTCTGGAAATTGAAGTCAACTCTGCCACGGACAATCCTCTGGTCTTTGCAGAGCAGAAGAAAATCCTTAACTGTGGAAATTTCCATGGTGAACCGGTTGCTTTTGCCTTGGATCTTTTGGGGATTGCGGTCTCTGAGTTGGGAAGTATCTCTGAGCGGAGAATTGAAAAGCTCATCAACCCTGCTTTGTCAGGATTGCCCGCCTTTCTCACCACAGAGGGAGGGCTTCACTCCGGGCTGATGATGGTTCAAGTAAGCGCTGCCGCGCTGGCCTCTGAGAATAAAATCCTTGCTCACCCTGCCAGTGTTGATTCCATTCCGACGTCTGCAGATAAAGAGGATCATGTTTCGATGGGGACGATCGCCGCCAGAAAGGGAAGAGACATTACAAGAAATGTGGAGCATATTTTAGCGATGGAATTGCTTTGTGCCACCCAAGGTTTAGAATTTCTGCTTCCCCTCCAACCTGGAATCGGGATCAAAGAAGCTTGGCGAGTCGTTCGAGAAAAGATTCCACCGATCAAAGGGGATCGAAGATTTAGTGAGGACATCAAAGAAATTCAGCGGTTAATCGAATCCGGGGAACTTCTTCGCCGCGTCCAAAAAGTGGTGGGAAAACTCGAATAGAAATTTCTCACTGGTTTCTTCTTCCGCTTTTAAATTCTTATACGCCAATCTTGAATATCTTAGGGACAATCATCGAAATGCTTGGAAAGTATGCGAAGATCAGAAGAACACCGATCAGGAGGATGACGAAAGGCCAGATCGTCTTAGACAACCGCTCGATGGAAATTTTGGCAATCGAGCAACCCACGAAAAGGCAGATGCCCACAGGGGGGGTGATCATACCCACAACCAGATTAAAGACGAAGATAAATCCGACATGAAGAGGATGGAAGCCGACATTGATCAGGATCGGAGCTAATATGGGAGCAAAGAGAATGATAGCTGCTCCTGTTTCCATAAAACACCCAGTGATGAGGAGAAGAATATTGATAATGAACATTAAAAGATAAGGGTTGTTTGTTATGGAAAGGAAGAAAGAGGCGACCTTTTCTGGCACCTGTTGTGTGGCTAAGAACCATAGAGTAATATTGGCCGTTCCGATAATAAACATGATGACCGAACTGGTGATGGCGCAGTTAACTAAGATGCGCGGGATGTCCTTCACCTTTAATGTTTTAAAGACGAAGAAACCAAAGATGAAGGCGAAAAAAACAGCGATGGCAGCGGCTTCGGTAGCCGTGAACACTCCTGACATGATCCCACCAAGAATAATGACAGGGAGGACAAGGGCGGCCACCGCTTCCCGACTGCCTTTGACGACCTGACGAAGAGTAGGTCTCCTCTCGTTTTTGGGGTAGTTTTTCTTCCGGGCATAGTAATAGATGAGAGCCATCATGGACAATCCCATGATGACGCCAGGGATCAGACCAGCAAGAAAGAGCCCTCCGATGGAGACATTCATGGTGACCCCATAGACAACCATAGTAATACTTGGTGGAATGATCGGTCCTAAGGTGGCTGCCGAGGCAACGACAGCCGTAGAAAAATCGAGATCATATCCCTCCTTGGTCATGGAGGGAATCAGGACTGTGCCCAGAGCAGAGGCATCTGCAACCGCTGAACCGGTTATGCCAGAAAGTAACATCTCTGCTACCACAAGGGTGTGTCCCAGACCTCCCCGAATATGCCCAACCAGGATATTGGAAAATTTAATGAGCCGGTCTGTCACACCACCTAAATTCATCAGGTCACCGGATAAGATAAATAAAGGGATGGCCATCAGAGAAAACATATCCATTCCATTGAATATCTTTTGGGCAACGAGGACAATGGAGTATTCCCCCTTAATGAGAACGACGGCAAGAGAGCACAAGCCGAGGCAAAAAGCGATCGGAATTCCAATAATCAAACTGATGACAAAAACAGTTCCTAAGAGGAGGAGGACCATCGTTTTTTCCTTGCTTTTACCCAGTTTTCAAATAACAAGCTTAATAATTGGATAATCATGAAAAGTCCGCCCACAGGGGCGGCTAAGTAGGCATAAGCCATCGAGAAAAGTAAAGCAGGCGAGTCTTGATCTCGGACAGCCCAGGACACCCGAAAGCCTCCGATGGTGAAATAAATGAGGAAAATAAGGATTCCCATTTTGGCAATCAGATTAACCCATTCTCTCATTTGTTTCGGAATTCGATTGATTATAAATTCGACACCGATATGAAACCCATATTTTAAAGCGAGACTTGCCCCAAGAAAGGAGACCCAAATCATCAAGTATCTGGCCACCTCCTCAGACCAGGAAAGGGAATAGAGAAACAGGTATCGCAGGAAGACCTGGATGATGATGATGACCGTCATCACGCCGACCATCCCCACGAGAGTATATTGGACGATCTTTTCAGAGGTTTGGCTCACTTTTGTTAAGATCTGTTCCATTGGTCCCATTTAATGCTCTTTCCAAAAAAATCCCCCCTCCCCCCCTGCCTACCGGCAGGCAGGCTTTTCTCAAGGAGGGATAAGGGGGGATCATCAAATCCTCATTCCTTTTCAGAGTCTTTTGCTGATTTCAAAGCCATGTCAATCCATTTTTTATCAATCTTCTTTTCAGCAAATGTCTTTTCCACGAATTCGATTACTGGCTTTTGGGATTTTTGTCTAAACACTTCGAGTTCTTTCTCTGTGGGGGTATAGATTTCCATTCCCTTGTCCTGTAAACTCTTCACCCCATTGTAGACATTGCGCACATTTTGCCCTCTTTGAACAGATAGGGTGACCTTGGTCGCATCTATCAGAAGCCTCTGGAGATCAGGAGGCAAAGAAAGGAAAAATTTATCATTGATGAGGATCGGGAGGAAACTGTAAATATGACCATCGAGGATGATGTGTTTCGTGACCTCGTTGAATTTCATAGATTCGATGAGAGAAATAGGAGCTTCCCAGCCATCCACCACTCCCTGCTGAAGCGCCATATAGACTTCACCCCAGGCGATCGGAGTGGGGCTTGCCCCCAGCGATTTGACCAGAGCCATGTATCCAGGATGTTCCATGACCCTGATTTTTAATCCTTTCATGTCCTCCACACTTTTAATCGGCTTGTTTCGGGTAGAGAAGTGTCTAAAACCATTTTCTCCAATGCCGAGGGATCGGACACCCGTTTTCTTTCTCATCTCTTCCATCAATGCTTTCCCAAATGACCCATCGAGTGATCGGAAGGCAACGGCCTCGTTGGAATATAAGTAAGGGATTCCCAGGACCATGATCTCGGTGAAGAATCCCGCCATTGGGCCTTCCGCAATCCAGCACATTTCGATGGTTCCTAATTTTGTTCCCTCAAATTGTTCCCTTTCTTTTCCAAGCTGATTGGAAGGGTAGATGTCCACCTTCAGCCTCCCTGGGGCCTTCTGTTCTACAAATTTTTTGAAGACGACTGCACCTCGATGGAGCGCTTCTTCCTCATCCGGTGGCATGCCCGTGGCGAATTTGATGGTGATCGGAGCCGCCCATAATTGAGCCGTGGCGAATACGATGCAGGTGAAGGTGACGACCGAAAAAAAACCCATTCTTATGATCCACTTCCCTTTTGACATCTTATCTTCCTCCTTTTTCGTGTGATTTTATTTTTGCTCCTTTATCTGGGGAGAGAGATTCATTTCCTCTTTCCATCAGGGGGAGAATCCAATATCATTTATTATTTTCCTTTCCATTTGTCAAATTTTTTATGAGCTCTTTTGAACCTGCCTGCACAACCAGGCGTCCGAAGCCTTTCTCAGTTCAGAGGGAAATTTCAGTGTCAATCAAAAGGGGGAATGGATTTCAAAACCATTCCCCCTTCCCTTGACCGGAACGTGCCCTGCAAGCCCCGCCCTTGTGGGCGGAGAGTTTCACGCAGCAAGGTTAATCCTTCTCTGATGCCTTAGCGGATTTGAGTGCCATGTCAATCCATTTTTTATCAATCTTCTTTTCTGTAAATGTTTTATCCAGAAATTCGAGGACGGGTTTTTGGGACCTCTCTCTGAACATCTGCAGCTCCTTTTCGTTTGGGGAATAGATCTCCATGCCTTTGTCTTGGAGGCTTTTTACCCCATCATAAACCTTCTTCACATTTTGTCCTCTTTGCACTGTTGTTGCTGTTATTGCGACATCCACGATCACCTTTCGAATATCCGGCGTCAGGGACATAAAGAATTTGTCATTGATCAGGATGGGGAGAATGCTATAGACATGGCCATCCAGAGTTAGATATTTCTGGACCTCATTAAATTTGGCAACTTCAATGACCGAGACAGGATTTTCCTGACCGTCCACCACTCCCTGCTGCAGTGCCATGTAAACTTCTCCCCAGGCGATGGGGGTAGGGCTTGCCCCTAACGCCCTCACCATGGCCATATGGGCAGGATTTTCCATGGTTCTGATCTTCAAGCCTTTCATATCCTCCGGGGATTTAATCGGTCTGACACGATTGGTGAAATTTCTAAATCCGTTTTCTCCAATACCCAGAGCCCTTACCCCTGTTTTCTTCCTCATCTCCTCAAAAAGGGCTTTTCCGAAGGCACCGTCAAGGGACTTCCAAGCCGTCACTTCATTGGCATAGAGATAAGGAATTCCAATCACCATGATTTCAGGGAAGAAGCCAGCCATCGGCCCTTCGGCGATCATACACATCTCAATCGTTCCCAATTTGACCCCTTCAAACTGCTCTCTCTCTTTTCCCAACTGATTGGCGGGATAGATATCCACCTTGACCATTCCCGCGGTCTTCTGCTCCACCATCTTTTTAAATACCACGACTCCTCGATGAAGGGCCTCTTCCTCATCGGGCGGCATTCCATGGGCGAATTTGATGGTGATGGGTGCCGCCCACCCCAAGGACCCATGAAATGCGATGAAAATGAATGCGACCAATAAAGAAACACCAATTTTCACTATAAACTTCCCATTTGACATCTTCGTTCCTCCTTTTCAAAAGTGGTTTTTTATGATTGGGCCATTCTCTTTTTTGAAGCCACATCCCCCCTTTCCTTTTCCCATGCCCCCATTATCGTTTATTATGTTCCCATCCATTTGTCAATCTTTTTTAAGAGAGGCTAAAAAGCCTTCCTCTCCTGATTGCACAGATTTTTAAAAAAGATGACGCAGATTTCCAGAGAAGAGATTAGGAAATCGCTTGAAATTTTCCCATTTTCCATTTAGATTGACAAAAAAACTCGATAGCACCCAATGAAAGAAGGATGATTCCATGGATCTATTTAATGAAATGGCGAAAGCGGTGATTGAAGGGGATGAGGAAAAGACGGTATCTTTAGCACAAGAGGCATTAGCCAAGGGGGTGGACCCCATGGAAGCCATTGAAAAGGGTTTCGCGGAGGGGATGAAGGAGATCGGGAGGCTTTTTGAAGCCTTAGAGATCTATTTGCCCCAAGTGATCATCTCTGCGGAGGCGATGACGGCAGGGGTGGATCTATTTCGTCAGCACCTTCTTAGCAAAGGGGGAGAGACTTCTCAGAAAACCGTATTACTGGGAACCATCCAAGGGGATGTTCACGATATTGGAAAGAATATTGTTAAGATCATGCTGGAAAGTAATGGGTTTAAGGTATATGACCTCGGGAGAGATGTGCCCGTGTTCGATTTTATCGAAAAGGTAAAGGAGCTCCGTCCTGACATTGTTGGAGTTTCTGCATTGATGACGACGACCATGGTCCACATGCCAAAATTAATTGAAGCCCTTCAGGAAAGTGGATTACGGGATCAGGTCAAAGTGATGTTGGGAGGAGCACCTGTTCTTCCAGAATGGGCGAAAAAGGTTGGAGCGGATGGTTATGGTGAGTCGGCCATGGAAGCTGTGCGAGTGGCTAAAAAATTAGTGGGCCTTTCAAGTGAGGGAGAGAGAGCATGAGAGACTCAAAAAGATTTTTTGATTTCATCGAAGTAATCAAACGAGCTGAATCCGGAGAAGCGATGAAGGAGTCAGACTACGATAAACGCTTAGGGAGGAAAGCGCTCTCCCTGATGAAACAGTATGAAATCCATTATGATCCTCAATGCATTATTCCGAGCGATGACGGTTTGGCCGATCGTATCTTCCAGGCAGCGGTGAATCTCTTTCTGGATATGGGAGTCTATTGTACAGATACACAGAGGGTGATTTCCTTCGCGCCAGAAGAATTGCAATGGGCATTGGAGAACGTCCCCCAAGAGGTCAACTATGGAAGAGATAAAGAAACAATTACGGTTTACCCAAGAAAGGTGGAAGACCGAAGAGATCCTGTTTGCTTTTTCTCAGCGGTGGGAACACCTGTGACAGAAGAAATGTTTCTACCCGTCGCTCAAAGTTACGCGCAGGAACCTTTGGCGGACACTTTTTCCGGCCCTCTGATCACCAGTTATAAAGGAATTTCAGTCACTTCAGGGTCTCCGATTGAAGTAGAAGCTGCCATCTGGAATACACAAATGTTGCGAGAAGCCGCGAGGAGGGCAGGTCGACCCTATATCGGAATCCATAATTTTCAATCCACAGGCGAAAAAACGGATGCAACCATTGCCTCTGCTCAAGAGAAGTTCGGGGCTTTTCCAGGAGATGGATTGTTGGTTGCTGCGATTGCGGAGATGAAGGTAGATTTTGAACGACTGAAGAAGGTGGCATTCCTCCGCCAATCTCCCTATGTGCTGGGTGCCCTATATGGACCTCTGATGGGAGGCTATGCAGGAGGACCCGAAGGGACGGCTATTGCTTTGGTTGCCCATCATTTCTTAGGCCTTCTGGTCTTTTCTGGCGAGCGGCACAATTCCTTTCCCATTCACATCCACCATGTTTGCAACACCACGAGGGAGATGCTATGGCTGATCTCGGTGACAGGTCAGGCATTGGCGAGAAATACTCCATTGATCATCGCTTCGAATGCTTTTATGGCCTCTGGGCCATGCACGGAGATGGTGATTGATGAACTGTGTGCACAATCCATCACCTCCACCGTATCGGGTTGGCATCTCAATCCTTGTGCCGTGGCAAAGAATCGTTACCCAATGAGGTGTAGCGGCATGGAACCTCGAATTCATGCAGAAGTAGGACATCGCGTGGCACAAATCGGACTAACCCGAAAGGAAGCCAATCGGATTGTCTTGAGGTTGGTCAAAGGGTATGAAAAAGCAATACCAGAGGCGCCCATCGGAAAAATGTTTCACGAGTGCTACTCCGTGGATAAAATTCGCCCCACCGATGAATATGACAGTTTATTTGCAAAGAAAAAAAAGGAGTGGGGAGGATTAGGATTCGAGGTGATTTGAATGAAAATGGAAACATTGGCAAGAAAAGGGATTCTCCGGATTACCTCCTATGTGCCTGGAAGATCGATTGAGGAAGTTCAAAAGGAATTTGGAGCGAAAAGATGGGTAAAACTTGCCTCCAATGAGAATCTCCTCGGTCCCTCACCGAAGGCAGTGGCAGCCATCCAGAAGGAACTCCTCCATATTCATCTTTACCCGGAAGGACCGTGCACCATTTTAAGAAAGGCCATCGCCGAAAAGTTGGCGGTCCCAGAGGGGAGGATTGTCATTTCGAATGGGGCTGATAATTTAATCCTCATGATTGCCAGTGCATTTGTAAATGGCGGGGAGGAAGTCGTGATGGCGGATCCCACTTTCCCGGTCTATACCAATGTCACTCAGATCATGGGGGGAAAGCCGATTAAAGTTAAATTGAGAGATTTTACCCACGATCTAGAGGCCATGTTCAAGAAAGTTAACCGAAAGACAAAGCTGGTCTTCATCTGCAATCCCAATAACCCAACGGGTACGACCATTTCGATCAAAGCGTTGAATGATTTTCTCTCAAAGCTACCAAGGCATGTCATCGTCGTTCTGGATGAGGCGTATGGAGATTTTGTAGAAGAGGTGTTCTGTCCAGATGGATTGGATTATATTAAAGCAAGGAAGCAGATGATTGTTCTCCGGACCTTCTCAAAGGTTTATGGACTGGCAGGGCTGAGAATTGGTTATGCCTTGGGAAGAGAGGATCTCATCCATTGCCTTTACCAAGTCAGGGACCCTTTTCCCGTCCACCGGATTGCCCAGGTCGCTGCCGTGGCTGCATTGAATGACAAGGATCATGTCCTCCGGTCCATTCAATGCGTTCACGAAGGGAGGAGGTATCTTTACAAAGAATTAGATAAGATGGGAATCCCTTATGTTCCCAGTCAAGCGAACTTCATTTTTATCGATTTTGAGAAAAACTCGGAAGAACTGTTCTTGAACTTTTTAAAAGAGGGGATCATTATCCGTCCAGGAAAGGTTTGGGGATATCCTACGTTTGCCAGAGTGACCATTGGAAGGATGGAGGACAACCAGAGATTTATCAGGGCATTGAAGAAAATATATGGACGATGAACGAAAGTCGACGGATGATAAACCATGAGCAGTAAACGATGGGCTGGGAACGAATAGCGAATGATTGAAATCGATCTTCTCATTAAAAGCGCAGAAGAACTTCTTACCCTTTCTTCTTCTTTTAAAGATGAATCAGGATTAGGGATCGTACGAAATGGTGCGGTTGCCATTAAAGAGGGCAAAATCCTCGGGGTCGGAGGTACCGATCAATTATTGGGAGATTTTGTTTTAGGGGCCCAAGGGCAGGAGGTCAATGCAACAGGAAAAGTGGTGATGCCTGGGTTGATTGATTCGCATACCCATCTTATCTTCGCTGGGTCAAGGGAAAGTGAGTTTGAGCAACGGATTCAGGGTCTCTCTTACCTTGATGTTGCCGAGAGAGGAGGGGGGATCCTTTCAACGGTCGAGGCAACACGAAAAGCCTCCTTCGATGAGCTTTTTTCCCTCGGTAAAAAGAGATTGGACCGAATGCTCTCCAAGGGAGTAACCACCATCGAAGCCAAAAGTGGATATGGGCTTTCTCTACAAGATGAACTTAAGATTCTCAACGTCATGAAGGCATTGAATGAAATACATCCGATCGATATCGTCTCTACTTTTTTAGGAGCTCATACGATCCCTAAAGAATTTAGAGATGATCGGGCAAAATATATGGATTTACTAACCGAAGAAATGATGCCCAGGGTTGCCCGTGGAAAAGCAGCTGAATTTTGCGATGTCTTCTGTGAGGAGAAGGCCTTCACTCTTGGGGAGTCGAAAAAGATTCTCGAGACAGGAAAACGCTATGGTCTTAAACCAAAGATCCATGCGGACCAATTAAGTCACGGTGGCGGAGCAGAACTGGCGGCTGAGGTGGGGGCGTTTTCAGCAGATCACCTCGAATACGTGAGCCGAGAAGGGATCAGAAAATTGGCGGAGAAGAGAGTCATTGCCGTTTTGTTGCCTGGAGCGAGTTTCTTCCTCTCTATGAAAAAGTATCCACCAGCAAGGGAAATGATCCAGGAGGGCGTATGCGTCTCTTTGGCAACGGATTTAAATCCTGGTTCCTCCATGACCGAGTCCCTTCCTCTCATCATGACCATGGGGTGTACCCTGTTCAAGATGACGCCGAGAGAGGTGATCCAAGCTACCACCCTGCACGCAGCAAAATCCATCGATCGAGAAAGTGAGATAGGCAGTCTGGAAGTGGGAAAACAAGCGGACATTTTGGTGCTCGATATTCCTAACTATCGTTACCTCCCGTACCATTTTGGTGTAGACCATACCGAATGGGTCATTAAGAAGGGGAGGGTAGTTTACAAAAATCAATGATCAACGGACAATTATCAATGACGACTAACAACTAACTGCTGACAAGTGCACATTGACCATTGAATATTGACCACCGGGAGTGACCATGCGCCTTTTAGAATGTGTTCCAAATATCAGTGAAGGCAGAGATCAAGGGAAGATTGCCTTGATGGTTGAAGATGTGAAAAAACATAGAGGGGTTAGACTTTTTGACTTTTCTTCAGATGAAGACCATCACCGGAGCGTCTTCACTTTAATCGGCGAACCCGAAGCGATCAAAGATGCCGTCTTCTCCCTGACGATGAAGGCCATTGACCTGATTGACATGAGGGAACATCGAGGAGGTCATCCGCGGTTGGGGGCAATCGATGTCGTCCCTTTTGTCCCCATCCAAGGGGTAGAGATGGAGGAGGCTGTCCGAATTGCCCATGAATTTGGAAAAGGGTTGGGAAAGAGAGGTATCCCTGTCTTTTTTTATGAGGAGGCGGCGGTCCAACCGGAGAGGAAAGATTTGCCAACCATCCGAAAGGGAGAATACGAGGGATTGGAAGAAAAACTGAAAGACCCGAAATGGAAGCCTGATGAGGGGCCTAATTCTTTTAACCCAAAATGGGGGGCGACCGTTGTTGGGGCTCGTTTTCCTTTGGTGGCCTATAATGTGAATCTCAAAACGAAAGACCTCTCCTTCGCCAAGGAGATTGCTAAAAAGGTTCGCTTCAAAGATGGGGGGTTTCCCCATGTCAGGGCAATGGGCATCGATCTCAAGGAAAAAGGAATGGTTCAGGTGTCGATGAACCTGACCAATTATCGAGTGACCAATATCCCGACTGTCTATGAGTTCATCAAGGAAGAGGCATTGAAAAGGGGGATCGAGATAGAAGGGTCCGAGATTGTGGGGTTGGTTCCTATGGAAGTTTTAGAAGGGGTCACCCAAGCGTATTTACGATATCCAAAATTTTCGATTCGGCAGGTTATTGAGCAGCGAATTTTAGAGTTTGTATGAAGGGAAAGGATTATGGAACTCAGACGATTCTTAGAAAAGGTGGCAGCAGATACCCCAACGCCAGGAGGGGGAAGCGCGTCGGCCTTAGCAGGGGCTCTCTCTGCCTCACTTGTGGCAATGGTGGCTGGACTTTCTTTCAAGAAAGGTCAGTTAAAAAAGGGGAGGATTGAGCAGATCAGAGAAAAAGCGTTGCTCATTCGGGACAGGCTCATCCAAGCCATCATTGAAGATTCAAAATCTTTTGATGCCGTCATGAAAGCCATTCGACTCCCCAAAAACTCAGAAAAAGAACGTCTGTATCGAAGCAGGAGGATTCAAAAGGCTTATCAAAATGCCACCCTCTCACCTCGGTTGGTCTGTCGGCTATCAATTCAACTGTTGGAATATTCCAAACTGTTCATTTTAAAAGGGAATCCAAACACCCTGAGCGATGCCGGGGTGGCTGCCTTTCTTGCGGATGCGGCACTGGCGGGTGGACTCCTCAATATTGGAATCAATTTGGCTGCTTTGACAGATAAAAAGTTCATCGGAGAGATGAATCGATTCATACGGAGATGGACAAGAGAGAGAAACCGTCTCATGAAGGAGATTCGGATAAAACTTTACCCATTCGGTATAGGGAGATCCTTCGCATTCTAACGTTTAATTTGATGTGGAAAGGAAGATATCAAAAAATATCATGGATGGAGGAGATCATCATGGAAGAAGAAAAAATAGGAGTAAAATTTATTGCCACCGTTACCTCCTTGAAAGGGGATTGCCATGCCAACCATAAAATGGGGCAGAAATTTGAGTTAAATTGCTACGATTCGGGTGGGCTCTGCGGCTTTTTTTACCATGATCTCTTTCCTTATCTGAATGCCATGCAGTTTGGTGGGAAATACCCATGGTGGGATAAAGATTTGATCGAAGTAGAATGCCCCGATCGGTATAACACCGTTTCCCTGAAAATCGAGAGAAAAAAGTAGAGAATTCCACTGAATTGGGACAGCGGGGAGACACCTTCTTCCCCGCTGTCGATTGCTTATAAGAAAATCAATTTCCTTGGCGTGTAGATAGACCCATCCCTTTTTACGAAAGGATTCTTATTAAAACTCGCCCGCTTCAAATGGAAGTGTTTACTTCTTGGGTGGAACGATTGCGTCCTTGCAAGCCTTGGCAATGCGCATTTTCACCACGGTTTTGGCTGGGATGCTGATCGGTTCGCCCGTAGCCGGGTTTCTCCCCATGCGCGCTTTTCGTTTGACAAGGACGAGTTTGCCGATTCCAGGGAAGGTAAAGGCTCCCGCCTTTTTGGTTTCGGCGATGGCTAAAGTTGCCATCTCATCGATGACAGAAGAAGCCACTTTCTTGGAAAGTTCAAACTTTTTTGCAAAATAGGATACGATCTGGGCCTTAGTCAGGGGTTTCTTTCCTGCCATACTCTTTCCTCCTCTTTAATTAATTTAAAGTTAAAGTATACAAAAAAGTTTTCAAAAAGCAAGCATAAAATTTGTTGGGAATTGATATCAAAGCGAGCAAAAGGGAATAAAGCCATAGCCCTTGCCCTGAGAAGCTGACGAATCCATTTTTAACAATACTCATTGAGGGATGTCAAGTTTATTTTTTAAAAATAAAGAAGGGTCCGATTCTCCATATCAGGAAGTTTCAAAATGGCAGGCAACAAAATGACCCTCTTTGATCTCCTTCAATGGTGGGATAGTGGTTTGGCACACCTCCTTTTTACGTGGACAACGGGTATGAAAATGACAACCGGCGGGAGGACGCATAGGGCTTGGAACATCTCCCTCTAAAATCATCCTCTTTTTTGTGATCTTGGGATCGGGCACGGGGATCGCGGACAGGAGAGCCATGGTATAAGGATGGGTGGGGGAAGTATAGAGTTCTTTGTCCTTTGCTAACTCCACAATTCTTCCTAAGTACATGACTGCAATCCGATCGCAAACATGTTCTACCACGGCCAAATCATGGGCGATGATGATATAAGAGAGGTTGAATTCCTTCTGTAGATCCTCTAAGAGATTAATCACCTGTGCTTGAATCGAGACATCGAGAGCAGAGACGGGTTCATCACCGATAATCAGTTTTGGGTTCAGGGCGAGGGCTCTGGCAATTCCGATTCTCTGTCTCTGTCCCCCGCTAAACTCATGAGGATAACGCCTGGCATGGTCAGGATTGAGCCCTACTTTTTGGAGAAGATAGGCAATTCGTTCTTTTCGCTCCTTTTTTGTCCCTATGCGAAAAACATTCAGGGGTTCTCCAATAATCTGTTCGACCGTCCTCCGTGGATCGAGAGAGGCATAGGGATCCTGAAAAACAATCTGCATATCTCTTCGGATCGCACGCATCCCTCGGTGATCCAGGCGACAGACATTCTTTTCCTCGAAGAGGATCTCACCCTCGGTCGGTTCGATCAACCTTAAAATGGCACGGGCGGTGGTCGACTTGCCGCATCCGCTTTCTCCCACCAACCCGAGACTCTCCCCCTTATTTAAATAGAAGCTCACCCCGTCTACCGCATAAACATAGCCGATGGGTTTGGAGAAGATCCCTCCCTTGATCGGAAAATATTTCTTAAGATTTTTTACTTCGAGTAAAGGCTTGTTCATCGTCCATCGTTAAGTTTTCAGTTCCGTTAGCCAGCAAGAACTAAAATGGCCTTTTCCAATCTCTTTGAGCTCAGGTTCTTTTTCTTTACAGAGGTCCATCACCGACGGGCATCGTGTTGAAAATTTACAACCCGGAGGAAGTTCATAAAGACTCGGAACCACCCCTGGGATCTCATTTAAGCGAACCTTCCCACGACGAATTTTATCTCCTAAAATGGGAATGGATTTAAGAAGCCCAATGGTATAGGGATGCTGGGGATTTTCAAAGAGGGTTTTTGTTTCCGCTTCCTCCACAATCTTGCCTGCGTACATGACGATGACCCGCTTGGCCGTTTCCGCCACCACCCCTAAGTTGTGCGTGATCAGGATGATCGCCATTCCCAATTCCTCTTTCAATTTGTTCATCAAATCAAGAATCTGAGCCTGAATGGTGACATCCAAAGCAGTCGTCGGTTCATCAGCAATCAATATCTCAGGATTACAAGCAAGGGCCATCGCAATCATCACTCTCTGTCTCATCCCGCCACTTAACTCATGAGGGTACCGCTCCACCGCTCTTTCAGGAGAGGGGATATTCACCAATCTGAGCATCTCGATGCTTTTTTCAAGGGCTTCTTTTTTGGATAAACCCTGGTGCAATTGGAACGTCTCTTGGATCTGATTTCCCACAGTGAACACCGGATTAAGGGAAGTCATCGGTTCTTGGAAGATCATTGAAATCCGATTTCCCCGAATTTTCCTCATCTCATCTTCTTTCAATTCCAAGAGACTTCTCCCTTTGAACAGAATTTCCCCTCCCACAATTTTTCCAGGAGGGACTGGAATGAGGCGGAGAATGGAAAGAGCCGTGACGCTCTTTCCGCAACCGGACTCCCCCACGACGCCCAAGGGTTCCCCTTTGGCTAAATTGTAACTGACGCCATCGACCGCCTTGGCCACTCCTTCGTAGGTGTAGAAATAGGTTTTTAGATTTCGAATCTCTAAGATGGTCTCGTCTTTCACGAAAAACCTCATTCTTCTTCTAAAGAATTGTCTTAAATATAGCCCAACTCCTATTTTTTTTCAAAGAATAAAGTGAGGGGTTTGCTTTCCTTGCTAAAGGCTGATTGAATCATTTATAAATAACTTGTGTAGAAAACCAGAGGATCAGACGGAGGCCTTAAGAAATGAGCAAGAAATGGGAATTTTTATACCTGAGCCAGGAAGATTGCATTGCAGCGGGTGGAACAGATATGGGTGGAGCTATGCAGGCAGTTGAACGTTCCTTCTTTTTACACGGAAAGGGTGATTTTATCCAGCCCGGCAAGCCCGTTATCCGTTGGGGTGGTCCCGAGACAGAAGAGACAACAGGTCGTATTATGTCGATGCCATCCTGGTTAGGAGGGAGTTCTTACAAAGAGGAGTTAGAAAAAAGAAATCTGATTGGGCCTGTGGATACTGCTGGAATTAAGTTTATTCCAGCGCGTCCATGGAATCCAGAAAAATATGGCTTGCCGAGAGCCAGTGCCCTCATCATTATTGTTGACCCTGAAACACTCATCCCGGCCTGTGTAATGGATGGTGCGATTGTCAGTGCCATGCGAACGGGGGCCGCCGCTGGGGTCGCAGCCAAATATCTGGCCAATCCCGATGCGAAGGTTTTTGGATTGGTGGGGGCCAGTGTTCAGGGAAGGACACAGTTGATGGGGATGAAAAAGGGTGTCCCCTCTTTGGAGATATGCCGAGTCTATGATATTAACAATAAGACCGCTAACCAGTTCGCCAAAGAAATGTCAGCGTGTTCACAGATGAAAATCGAGGTAGTCGATCGATCAGAGAGAGCGATTCGTGAGGCGGATGTTGTCAGTACGGCGACGATTGCCAGCGCACCCTATGTCCAGGCCGATTGGTATAAAGAAGGAGTCTTTCATGCTGAGAGCTCTTTTTGGGATACCCACCCCGAAGCCCTTCAAGTCATGGATTTAATTTTTGTTGATGACTGGTATCAAGTTAAACATCATGGAGTCGATGTGAGCTGGCGTGCGGTCCGTGATGGAGTCATTGAAGAAAGTCGAATCATTGGAAATCTTGGGGAGGTAGTGGCTGGGAAGAAGAGAGGGAGGACAGAACGGAAACAGAGAATCCTGTTCAACCCCATCGGCCTTGCCATCCATGACCTCTCGGAAGCTCATCGCGTATATCAAAATGCTTTACAGATGGGAATCGGGCGAAAAATAAGACTTTTTAAAAACCCGGAGGCGTGGCTGAAGAAAATTCATCTGTAAATCTCTTTTATTTCTGCCGCAAGCAGCGAAATTTCTAACCGGGTAGACGAGTCTGATTCAATGGTTCTCCCACCAGATGTTCGTGAAAAGATTCTTCTCATCGAAGAGGTGATCAACTTTCCCACTTCTCTTCTCTCCCATAAAAATTATCATTGGGAAAACCTCCCCCTCGTCCCCTATTCAAACTTGACAGGAGCTGTCTCTTCTCTCGTCGAAAAGGGAAAGAAAGTGGTCATCATAACCGGATTTTATGTGCCGGCGGGAGATCCCCCCGCTACTGAGACAGATGGCCCTCCTGGCGCCCTCACCTTGGCAGAAGGGTTGAGATATCTGGGGATGGAAGTTTCCCTGCTTTCGGATGAGTATACCCATTCTGCTCTTAAAGCAGGCTTAAAGGCTCTAAACCTCTCAGAGAAAGAGATTCCGGTCATCTGCTTTCCTTTAGAACATTCAGACCAGGGTCACATCAGTCGAATGAAGAATGAAGAGAACGAAAGCTCCATTTCAATTCGATTTGCTCAAGACTTTTTTGATAGTTTGGTGGGCCGCAGTCTCACCCATCTTATTTATATTGAAAGAGTAGGGCCCAACCATACCCTTCCTTCCTTTATGACTCAAGAGCGGGAAGGGAGGTGCCCCTTAGAACAATTTGAAATGATTCTTCCTCCCCGGATCAGAAATCGCTGTTTCAGTTCTCGTCTTGAGGATATCACACGATTTACAGCTAAAACACACTTTCTTCTTGAAATTGCTGAGAAACAGGGGCTCCCGATTGAAAGTATCGGAATTGGAGACCGTGGAAATGAGATCGGAGCGGGGAGGGTTCCGTGGGAAATATTTGCACAACATTCTACCACCCATCGAGAGGCCGTTTTTTGTTGCCGAGTGAAGACGGACTATCTCATCTCCTGCGGGATTTCAAATTGGGGAGGATACGCCTTATTGGCGGGAGTGGCCTTGGTCATGGGAAGATTGGATATATTAAAAAAGGTGACCCCAGAGCAAGAAAGATCCGTTCTTGAATATCTCGTCCATCACGGTCCAGCCATTGATGGAATGACCTGTAAACAGGATCACTCCGTGGATGGGGTGGAATTTAACGATTACATGAGAGTGATTGAACGGATCAAAGAGATTGCCTTGGAATAGAGGGCATCCCTTGACTAAATGACTCCTCCTTTTCCCTCCCTTCTCTGAAGGAAATAAATGACCATAAAGCCGAAAAGACCTAATGCATCCGTAATTAGTCCCGGTTTAACTAAGGCAACTGCTGATGCAAACAGGACCATCCTCTCATACCATTTCAAGTCGGTCAGAAGGAATCCTTGCATGGAGGCAGCTAAGGCATACATCCCAATAGAGGCTGAAATGAAAATCCAAGAAGCCTCTATAAAATTAGTGTTGATCAACAGCATCTGAGGAGCCGTGATAAACATGAAGGGAAGAAGGAAAGTCCTCATATCCAGTTTAAAGGCATTGATTCCCGTCTTGAGGGGGTCAGACCCTGCGACACCTGCGGCAGCATAGGCTGCAACGCATACTGGGGGTGTGCCATCGGCAAGAATCCCGAAATAAAAAACAAAGAGATGAATCGCAATAACAGGGACATCCGGATTCATTGCCCTCAGTGCAGGGGCCATGATGGAAGCCATGATGACATAATTGGCAGTCGTGGGAACTCCCATTCCGAGAATGAGGCAGGTCACCATCGTTAGGAACAGCCCGAGATAGAGGTTACCTCCGGAAAGCCCTATGATGATGTTTGTCATATTTAGCCCAGCACCGGTGAGCGTGATCACTCCAACGACAATCCCCGCACAGGCACAGGTGGCTCCAATGCCTGCCATCATCCTGGCTGCCTTATACATGGCATCCGCCATCTTTATGAAAAAAGATAAGGTCGGTTTCCACGAAATTCCTTTTTCAGCCCCTCGCTCCCCTTTGGTTTCTTTGATCCACCCGAGGCTAAACATTAAAGACTGAATAAAGAATATCAAAATCGTTGTCGCAATACCCATGGCCGCTGAAGTAAGGGGAGTGGCCCGTATCACGATCAAATAATAAAAGAGTACGCCGATAGGAATGAGAAAATGAAGCCCCTTGATAAAGATAGGAAAAAATTTTGGAAGCTCTTTTCTGGGTATTCCCTTTAAGCCAAATTTAACCGAAAGGAGGTGAACCGCACCAAGGAGCGCTAATTGGTCAATCACAGCGGGAAGGGCGGCGGCAACTACCACCTGAAGATAAGGAATTCCTAAAAATTCGGCCATAATGAATGCCGCTGCTCCCATGACTGGCGGCATCAACTGTCCGTTTCCGCTCGCTGCCGTTTCAATGGCTCCGGCAATTTCGGGCTTGAACCCAAGTCGCTTCATTAAAGGGATCGTCACTGAGCCGGTCGTCACCACATTGGCCACACCACTACCGGAAATGGTTCCCATAAAGGCACTCGAGACGACGGCCACCTTCGCTGGACCGCCTCGGGTGTTTCCGACGAGTGAGAAGGCTAACTTCATGAAGTAGTCCATTGCCCCCGTTTTCTCGATGATGGCCCCGAAAAGCACAAACGCATAGACAAAGGTTGAAGAGACCCATAGAGGAACTCCAAAAATTCCTTCCATGGTTAAATAGAGGTGATCGATCACTCTTCTAAAATTATAACCCCGGTGAGCGATGAGATCGGGCAGGTAGGGTCCGATAAAGGCGTATAGGATAAATAAAGCCGAAATCAAGGGAAGAGGAAATCCGACAGCCCTTCGAGCTGCCTCAAGGACGAAAATGATGGTCAACACACCCATGATCATATCCATCGTTGATGGATTACCAATCCTCTGAACTAAATCTGCATAAAATATGGCGACATAAAGAGCTGAGCATCCCCCCAAGGCTGTAAAGATCATGTCATAAATGGGGATGGTCCGTGTCTTGGATTTCTTGGTCATCGGATAGAAGAGAAAACAGAGCATGATGGCGAAACATAAATGTACGGAACGTTGAAGCGTTGCGGTCAACGTCCCGAACATAGCGGTATAGAGTTGAAAGCAGGACATGGCAAAGGCTAATGTTGCAGAGACATAAAAAATGAAACCCGAGAGACGCCTGGCACCGTAATCCGCCCCTTCTGCCATCTCTTTTGATTTTTCTATGGAATCCTGCCCCGTGATCATTTTATTTTCTTCCATATCTTAACATCCTTTTTCCCCATGAATATCTTTTTACGGTCACCTTGACGACTTCTCCTTCCCTCAACGAAGAGAAATCAAGTCTTTCATTTTTAATCGTGACGGATTGATTCGTCGCAGGAGAAATGAAAAAAGAAAAACAATCCATATCTTCACTCTCTGGTTTTGCTATCATTTTTTCCCCTTCCCTGTACACGTGACCCGCTGTGCAAGGGAGCCCCGGTCCGTATGAAGAGAAATGTGTTTCAATCGGTTTGATCGTCCCATTGGATGTGATGAGAAAGAACCCCACCACAGGGGTTCGATCGACAGAGTGAATATACCGGAACTCGAATTGATCGCCTGGAGAAACCTTTTTGAGCAAGAGGGTTTGACGGTTCTTCTTCGTCTCCACCTCGATAAAAGAGAAGGGATAAAGGAGAATGGTTAATGTGATTATGAGGAGGAGGTATCCCCATCTCTTTTTATTCATAAGATACCCCCTCGCTCATCCTCTTCTTTATTTCTTGATTCCTTTTTCTTTGAAAAATTTCTCAGCCCCTGGATGTATGGGAATGGGCATGCCTTCGAGAGCCTTTTCCAATTTCACTTCTTTTCCCTTGGCATGAGCCGTTTCAATGCTCTTGATGTTTTCATACATCGCTTTGGTGATCTTATAAACCACCTCTTCTTCCAGTTCGGCTTTAGCGACCAAAATGGCTAAAACAGCCACCGTGGGAACATCTTTATCAACGCCCTTATAGATCCCTCCGGGCACCTTATCCTTTGCATAGAAAGGGTATTTCTTGACTAAGGCATCTGCCTGGGAACCATCAATCGGCACGATGACTGTTTCAATCATGAGGGCGGGATCGACAATCGCAGAAGCGCCTACTCCCACTGTATAGAAAGCCGCATCGATCCGGTTATCCTTTAAAAAATCTGCCGACTCGGTAGCGGTCAGTCGCTCCACTTTCCCCAAATCCTCAAATTTCAATCCATAAACCTCTAAGATCTGTATCGCATTTTGCTCTGTTCCGCTACCCAGTGGGCCCACGGAAACTCTCTTGCCTTTAAGATCTTTCACCGAAACAATCTTTGAATCCTTCCTTGCATGGATCTGACAATGTTCAGGATATAATGATGCCACTCCACGAATATTGGTCACCGCCTTATCGAACATGGGCTTCACGCCTTTATAGGCGTAAAAGGCGATATCATTCTGCAGAATTGCAAAATCTGCATCTCCCAATGCGATTAGTTTCGCATTGGCAACGGACGCTCCGGATGACTCTACGGTAACCTTGAGATCTGGAACCTTTTCATAAACGATCCTTGAAATGGCACCTGCCAATGGGAAATAGACTCCTGTGACCCACCCTGAGGCGATCGTAACGAACTTTTTCGCACAATGGGCCACATCAGGATGAGAAGAAGTAAAAAAGATCATTAAACAGACGATCAAAATCCCCACAAACAATCTCTTTTTCATTATGTTACCCTCCTTTCATTTATATAGCGGACCATTATATCATGGACCATGATACGCCCCTTGACGCTTCATTCCACCTCCTTTCTCCAAGAATATTTCTTTATTATAAAAATTTAATCAACTTGTCAAAGACTTTTTGAACCCCTTCAAGAGGGTAAGAAAATTGATGGAGAAAAAAAGCCCAAAACGATCCTTCGACATGCAGGCACGGCCTTTGGTCTTAGATGAATGTGTAAAGTGTTGCAGAATCGGTTGGTGGAAAGCATGTTTTTTTATAACTAT
Source organism: Syntrophaceae bacterium (assembly GCA_013388645.1). Taxonomy (GTDB): domain Bacteria; phylum Desulfobacterota; class BSN033; order BSN033; family UBA1163; genus UBA1163. The sequence goes on from JACAEV010000077.1 coordinate 42,128, forward strand.
TTGGATCGTTAAGATCAATGTTTTTGGGTTTTATACCATTCCACAAATCGCCGAATGCCTTCTTCCATCTTTACCCTTGGCTGGTATCCCAGGACTCTCTTCGCTTTGTTGATGTCGGCATAAGTCATTGAGACATCGCCAGGCTGTGAATCGAGCATTTCGATCGTTGCTTTTTTCCCGAACGCCCCCTCGATGAGTTTAACCAATTCGATTAATGAAGTGGTCTGAGATTCCCCGAGATTATAGACTTCATAACCTCGATGATGCTGTAAGACACCGAGAATCCCATCGATTAGGTCATCGATAAAGGTATAATCCCTTCTGGAAGAGCCATCTCCGTAAATGGGGATCTTTTCCCCTTGATCGATTAAACGAGTGAATTTGTGGATGGCCATCTCAGGTCTCTGTCTGGGGCCATAGGCCGTAAAGATCCGAAGACAGGCAATATTCATTCCATAAAGGTGATGATAGGAATAGCAGAGAAGTTCACCGGCTCGTTTCGTCGCTCCATAGGGAGAGATGGGTTGGATATCGAGGTCCTTTTCTGAGAAAGGGACTTTTTGATTTTCCCCATAGACCGAAGAGGAAGAAGCGAACACAAAGTGTTTCATTCCATATGCCTTACAGGCTTCCAAAAGCACGATCGTTCCGCGGATATTTACATCCTGATAGAACAGAGGTTCGGCAATAGAGGGCCTTACACCTGCCCTGGCAGCTAAGTGGACAACATAGTCAATCGGATTTTTTTGGAAGATCTGCTTGATGTGATCAGGGTTTCGAATATCCCCTGTGACGAGTTCAAACTGATTCGAAAATTTTCGATGGATCTCCTCAACATTTTTGATTTTTATATTGGGGTCATAAAAGCTATCAAAATTATCGAGACAGATGACGGAAGCCCCCTCCCTTAAAAGTCGTTCACAGAGGTGTGAACCAATAAATCCAGCTCCACCCGTCACGAGAATACGGCTCATTGCTCGTCCCTCTTTTTTTGAGGCGGATATTTTATCAATAAACTGAGACCAAATGCAATCAACGGCAATGCAAAGATTGCTTGAATCGCTGTCGGTACTCCCCACGTATCGGCAATGGTCCCGAGCAGAGTCACTCCAATTCCTCCTGCGCTAATAGTGAACCCAACCATCATTCCAGAAGCTATGCCCAGATGTTGTGGAAGGAGAGCCTGCCCCATCACGGTGGTGAGCGCAAAGGTGGAGATCAGCACCATACCTGCCACCGCCGCAAAGACAAAAGCCATTGGACCGCTGCTGTAATAGAAAAGGAGCAAGCAGGGAAACGATAGCAATAAGGTGGTGATTAAGAATTTCTTATGTCCCCACCGATCCGCTAAGGGGGCGCCCACGAGTGTCCCTACCACACCTGCCATGAGAAAGGTTGAGACAAGTTTTCCTGCATAAAGAGGGTTTCCCTTTATATAATTGATGTAATAGAAAGGAATATAGGCGACCAGTCCGAATTGAATCCAGGCTCGCAGGGTTGCAATACTGACGAGAAGGGAGAACGATATTTTTTGATTTCTGGAAAGAGGTGCTTTGACCTGTTTCTTCGCCTCCCTGTGAGCAAATTCAACAGGACTGGTAAACATCGACATGTTCAGGATCAAAACGATACCCATTAGAATGCCAAGAAGAATGAGGCTCACGGTTCCCCTCAGGCCGAAGGAGGCAACAAGGGTAAGGGCCAAGAGGGGACCGACAGCAATTCCCAGATTTCCGCCTACCGCAAAAATGGACATGCCCGTTGCCCTTTTATCGCCAGTAAAATAGTAGGCCGTCTTGAACCCCTCCGGATGAAAGCTTGCGATCCCAATGCCGCTGATGATGACACACACCAGGAGGAGAGAATAATTGGGAAGAAGGCCGGTGAGGGACAGTCCGAGACAGGCTAAAAAGGGGGAAAGAGGAAGAAACCATCCGATGGGTCGTCGGTCAGAGAGGTGTCCGAAGGCAGGCTGGATAATCGAGGAAGTTAGATTAGCACACAGAAGAATGAGGCCTGACATCGTATAAGAAAGATGGAATGTCTCCTTATAAAAAGGAAGAAGAGCCGGCAGGATTCCCTGATTGATGTCTGTCACAAAATGGGCCGCGCTGAGAATCATCAGCGCCTTTTTATTTAGCCTCATGTTCATTTTACAGATTTTCATTATTGATGATCCCACTTTCTTTGTCAAATTGTATTTACGAAATTTTTGAATCAGTGAGAGAACTATGACCAAACGTTTTTTAGAGTCCTCACGATAGACATTTCATCATTTTTTGATTATGATTATTAAAATAAAGGGATGAAGGGATCGAAAGGTCAGACAAAACATTTCATCATCGCTGACCCCCTTATCCCCTTGAACTTGGGTGAAACAATTAATAGGGGGAAGTCATGAAGATCGCTATTTCTGGAAAGGGAGGGGTCGGGAAGACAACCCTTGCAGGGGTCATGGCCAGAATTTTAGCAAGTCGGGGGCGAAAAGTCCTCGCCATTGATGCGGATCCCGATTCCAATTTAGCCTCTGCCATTGGTCTTTCCAAGGAGAGTCAAGCCAAACTCTACCCGATCGCCTCCATGACTTCCATGATCGAAGAAAGGACGGGGGCCAAGAAGGGATCATTTGGTTCCATGTTCAAACTCAATCCAAAAGTGGACGACCTCCCTGACGAAATGGGGGTTACCTACCAAGGAGTGAAACTTCTCCTTTTAGGATGTATCCCCCAGGGAGGAGGAGGATGCTTCTGTCCGGAGAACGTGCTTCTAAAGAATCTGGTTCGCCATGTTCTCGTTCAACGAGAGGAGGCACTGATCATCGATATGGAAGCGGGTCTGGAACATTTGGGGAGAGGGAGCACAGGATATGTCGATGTCCTCATTGTGGTCGTGGAACCGGGTCAGAGAGCGATGAATACAGCGAGGCAGATCAAGAAGTTGGGGGAGGATTTAAACATTAAAAAAATAATGATCGTTGGGAATAAGGTGACTTCAGAAGATGACCGGAAGATCATTGAGGATAGTTTGTCCGATTTTCCTGTTTTGGGTCATATGAGTTTTAACCCCAAAGTGCTTCAGGCCGACCGGGAGGGGGTATCCCCTTATGACATTGACCATAAAATCAAAGAAGAAGTGGAAGCGATCCTTACAGAACTGGAGAAGAGAATCTAAAAGCCGGAAGGATGGATAAATGGAATGAAGGAATCGTGGAAGAGATAATTTGGAACACTGGAATGATGGAATGTTGAAAAACTTCTTTTGTTCTTAAACCCAATCTTCCAAAATTCCATTATTCCAAAGTTTAGGTTATGATTCGTACTATTTTTGTTTGGTCTTGCATCGTCGTCGCCACATTGATCCTGGGTCTTTTTGCCTTCACCACTTATCCTTTTGACCGGAAAGGGAGAGTGGTTCATCATTATGCAAGACTTTGGGGAAAGGTCGCCCTGTTAGCCAATCGGGTAAAGGTTAAGATAAAAGGGATGGATCGTCTCAATGGGAAAGGGCCTTACATTTTTATGTCGAATCATCAAGGAAGTTATGATATCTTTGCATTGCTGGGACATCTTCCCTATCAGTTTAAATGGTTGGCCAAGAAAGAACTTTTTTCGATCCCCTTTTTGGGTTGGACGATGGCTGCTGCTGGCTACATTCGCATCGATCGGGAAGGGACCCGTGAAACGGTGGAGGCCATGAACGATGCAGCGCAAAAGATCCGGGAGGGAATGTCGGTGGTCATCTTTCCTGAGGGATCGAGAAGTAAGGATGGTTCCATTCAACCCTTTAAAAAAGGAGGGTTTACCCTGGCGATTAAAGCAAAAGTTCCGATCGTCCCCATCTCGATCAGCGGAAGTCGAGACATCATGCCCAAGGATAAACTCACGGCCGCTCCTGGAGAAATTCGGATGCTCATCGATCATCCGATTGAAACCCAGCATTATTCTTCTAAGGACCGAGAGCCTTTGATGAAGAAGGTGAGAGAGACGATCTCAAAAAACTTTGAATTGATCTCTCAAGAACGAAGCGAGGAGAAACGGTGATCGAAGATTCCATCAGGGAGAAATTGAAACATGAGATCATCGGAATTCTTTTGATCGCGGTGGGCGTTTTTCTTTTTTTGAGTTTGGTCTCCTATCATCCCATGGATCCCTCTTTCTTCTCCTACACCTCCTCAAAGGTAAAAGAGATTCATAATTGGATGGGGATTGTAGGGTCTTATCTCTCGAGTCTCCTATTTCAGGGATTTGGGTTCCCTTCTTTTTTGATTTCTTTTGTTTTGGTGATCTTTGCCTTCAGTTTTATTTTCCGGTGGGATTGGAAATACTTTTCTTTAAAATTGGCCGGTTGGGCGGTGATTCTGATCACCACTTCTTCCTTTTTCGCTTTATGGTTGAGCCCTATTCGAATCGGTCATCAGGATCTATTAATGGGTGGCTTTATTGGTGAAATTTTTTCAAGAAATCTTGTTCGCTATTTTAATCGTCCAGGCGCCACCGTTCTTTTATTAGCCATTTTCGTTCTCTCTTTTATTTTGGGGACGGGCATCTCCTTTTTCGCTGCGGTGAAGCATATGGGAAGGGCCATTCATCAATTGATCGAGAAGATGAGGACCTTGATCATGGTGAGAAAAGAACAGGCGGAGAGAGAGAAGAAATTGGCAAAGAAAAAACAGGAGATAAAAGAAGAGAAAGAAGTTCCCCCGACGGTGGTGATAGAAAAACCAGCCCCTCCTTCCAAAAAAGAGGGTGTCCCCAAACAGGAAACCTTTGAATTTGTTGAAACCTCTAAAGCTTTCCAACTCCCTCCCATTTCTCTGCTTGAGGCAGAGGTGGATAAGAGACAGAAGATTGACCGCGACAGCTTAATTATGAACTCCCGTATTTTGGAGAAAAAGCTCTTAGATTATGGGGTGGAAGGCAAAGTGGTCGAGGTGAGGCCCGGACCTGTCATTACGGTTTATGAATTTGAGCCAGCTCCCGGAGTCAAGGTCAGCCGGATCGTCAATTTGGCCGATGACCTGGCACTTGCTTTGAGCGCACTCTCCATTCGTATCGTTGCCCCGATCCCCGGTAAGGCTGTGGTGGGCATTGAGGTGCCCAACACCAACAGGGAAACGGTCTATCTTAAAGAGATCATCGATTCGGACCCGTTCCGAACATTCAAATCAAAACTTTCTTTCGGGCTCGGGAAAGATATCTCCGGCGAACCCTTTGTTGTGGATCTTGCAAGAATGCCCCATCTTCTGGTCGCCGGTTCCACAGGGTCGGGTAAGAGTGTTTCGATCAATGCCATGGTCTGCAGTATTCTTTTCAAAGCCACTCCGGAAGAAGTTCGGTTCCTCATGATCGATCCGAAAATGTTAGAGCTCTCCGATTATGAAGGGATCCCCCATTTGCTTCTCCCTGTTGTGACCAATCCCAAAAAGGCAGCGGTGGCCCTCAAATGGTTAGTCGAGGAGATGGAGCGGAGGTATACCGTTTTAGCGGAGAAGGGGGTGAGAAATATTGAGCATTACCATCAGAAGATGGAGAAGGAGTGGAAGGAGAAAGGGAAGGTTTATAAACGGAAGGGAGATGTTTTAGAAGGTGGCGAGGAAAAACCCGCCGAACCCATGGAGAGGCTCCCATATATTGTGGTGGTGATTGATGAATTGGCCGATCTGATGATGATCTCTTCGAGAGAAGTGGAAGAGGCGATCACACGGCTTGCACAGATGGCACGGGCCGTAGGCATTCATCTCATCCTGGCTACCCAACGGCCCTCGGTGGATGTATTAACTGGGATCATCAAGGCAAACTTCCCTGCCAGAATTTCTTTCCAGGTGACATCAAAAGTAGATTCACGAACCATCCTGGATACCATTGGGGCAGAACATCTTTTGGGATATGGAGATATGCTGTTTCTCCCCCCTGGCAGTTCGAAACTAACACGCCTTCATGGTGCCTTTGTCTCAAGCTCAGAAATCAAACGGGTCGTTGAATTTTGGAAAAAACAAGGGAAGCCTTCCTATTTGGATCCTTCAATTCTCGTCGAGGTCAAAAAGGAGAAAGAAGCAGCAGGGGAAGCAGAAGAGGAATACGACGAAAAATACGATGAGGCAGTAGCCTTTGTTGCAGAGACCGGACAGGCGTCCATCTCTCTCATCCAAAGGCGATTCCGAATTGGTTATAACCGAGCGGCTCGGATCGTTGAAAAAATGGAAGAGGAAGGGGTGGTCGGACCCTCTGATGGAATTAAACCCAGAGAGGTGTTGGTTAA
>JACAEV010000241.1 GCA_013388645.1 Syntrophaceae bacterium
CGATACCGTGGAGGTTCAGGCTTTAAAAGATGGGTATAAGATCATTTATGAGGAAGTATTATTGGGCGATACGGGTAAGCCAGGACCAGGAGGAGCGGAATCGCGTAATTTTTGGCTTCTTCCTACCCCAGACCAAAGTGATGTTTACAGTACTAACACTATAAAAAGATAAATTAGGAAAGTTAGGTATTTCTAAATTGACCAAGACAGAAATTTAGAGGGTGGATTTTTTTCGCCACCCTCTAAATTTCCCTACTTTGGAGTTATGGTTGTTGTGCAAATGTTGCTTTCCTTCCCATTTTTATCGATGACCTTGATCTCGTAGGTAAGTTTTATTTGTGGCCCTCGCCAGAGATCTGCATTAATAAATTTCTTTTCGAATCTCCCAGATGCTGAAGGATAATTGGACAAATCTGTTAAGTATGACTGCCAATTCGATGTTCTGGTAACAACCTTTTCTTCACCAGGAAGTTGAATTTTCTGGGTCAAAAATACCTTTGCTTCCTTTAATCCCCCTTCCACATTTTCATAATCGAAGGAGATGGTAACTTCTGTGTTATAGCCGATTTCCTTCGGTGACATTTCGAAATTTGAGATTTTTGGCTGAGCATTAGAAGTGCCTACTGTCGCAAAAAGAATTATAAGTAGAAAGAAAACCAATGAGATATACATGACGACATAAGTCTTATGTAGTTTGTCATTCCGGGCTTGCCTAAGCCCGCCCCGTGCTTGACACGGGGGAATCCAGTGTTTTCCTGGATTCCTGCTTTCGCAGGAATGACGCCCTTTACTATGATTTAAGTCGCTGTATGTAACTCCTTTTTTTCCCATCTCAACACCTCCTAAGCCGGCATAGCTGGAAACTAAAAGGACAAAACTCTAAACCATAAACACTAAATTCTAAATAAACTCAAAAATTCAAACAATAAAATCAAAAAGGTTGTTTGGAGCTTTGGGTTTTGAGTTTGTTTAGAGTTTCAAGTTTAGAGTTTAAAATCCCTATTTTATAAAACAATCTCCCGGAAAAAATTTTGTTGCCACATTGCACACAATCTTATTCGTAAGGGACTAAGAAAATAGGTTCAAAAAAATATTGCACAAATAATACCCGAGTCACCAATATTTTTCAATAGAATTTTGGATTTCTATTACGTAAAAATTATTTTTGCACATATTGGAAATAATTTGTGGACTGGTTAAAACGGGATGTCATTCCTACGAAGGCAGGAATCCAGACTCCTCATTCACAAATACTTTTATAGAGATCGTCCCAGAATGGATTACTTCCCTCTATTAGTTTCAACTTCCATGCCCTTTTCCATTTCTTAATCTGTTTTTCCCTTTTGAAGGCAGATTCCCAAGATTCATGGACTTCGTACCAAACCAGGCAGTGAATATTATATTTCCTGGTAAACCCGTCTGCCAGATCATTTTTATGCTCATATACACGTTTTACAAGATCGGAGGTCACGCCAGTATATAAGGTCCCATTGCGCTTGCTACAAAGGATGTAAACGTAAAACTGTTTCAAAGGCTATTTCTGGATTCCTGCCTTCGCAGGAATGACACATCATTACTAAGTTTTTGACGGTTTGGGATATTTTTTTCTTGGAAAACATAGCAGTTTCAGAAAAATATAGCAAGGATTTATACTAAATCCCCAATTATAATCTTTACCAAAAGTACATATATGATTCTTCCGTAAAATGAAATTTTGGATTTTGGAGAGAAAATATTTTAAATTGATTTTTATGACCGGTGCGCCACATCTGCCTACCGCAGACAGACACGAACGATGAAAATGATTAATCCCTCCTAACCCCTCTTTAGAAAAGGGGGGTGGGGGAAAGGAGATTCCCCTCTATGAAGAAAAACTTTTGGCATAAAGGAATCAGCCGCAGATCATTTCTTAAAGGCTCGATTGCTGGGGTCTGCTTTTCGATCCTTTCCCCGATGATGAAAGTCAGGGGACAGACACCTCTCGTCAATCCATTATTCTGGGTCACTGGAATTCCTGACCAGCCTTTTTATGGCAGAGGAAGTGGTCATTACCACGCCGGGCTTGATAGCCTGCTTCATCTCATGGGTGACCAGGGCCTCAAATTTTATCGTTCTGCCGAAGAAACAGCACTCAGCGGTCCTTCAGGTTTAATAGAGGCCCAAGACGTAGTTTTAATTAAAGTGAACGCCCAGTGGAAGTACCGAGGATGTACAAACAGTGACCTTATCCGCGGGTTGATTCAGAGGATTCTGAATCACCCTGATGGCTTCGATGGTGAAGTGGTGATCTTTGAAAATGGTCAGAGCCAAGGCAGCCTGAATGGCGATGCCTTGGGCTGGGGGAGTTATCCGGATAATACCATTCATGCTAATGCCAACGACGAAAGCCATAGCTTTCTCTATTTGGTAAATACCCTTTTTAATGACCCCAGAGTTTCTGCTTTTTTGCTCGATCAGGTCAGGGGCACATTTATTGGTTCGAGCGATCACGTTACGAACGGTTATCGGATTTATGAAAATGTCTCCTATCCCTGCTTTACCACTGCTCGTGGAAATCGGGTGGAGTTACGGGAGGGCCTATGGCAGGGAAGTGGTTACACTCAGAACCTCAAGCTGATCAACGTGCCGGTTCTCAAACAACATGACATAGGATTTTCAGAGATCACAGCTTCTCTTAAACATTTTTACGGAGTTCTATCAATGGCCGATGGTCAGAGTGGTTTTCGACATTCCACTGGTCTGGGTGAGACTTGTGGAAAGATGGTGGTTTCAGTCCGAACGCCGATCTTAAACATCATAGATGGCATCTGGGTCTCTTACGGATCTTGCGCAGGTTACCCTCCGGAAACAACATTTCGTGCGAACCAGATTGTAGCCAGCCAGGATCCCGTTGCTCTGGACTATTGGGCAGCCAAGTATGTCATTTATCCTATCAGTAAAAGCCCTCGACACCTTCCCACCTTCTCAGGGATTGATGGTTGGCTAACGAGTGCCCGAGATACTATTAATGATCGCGGTGGCCTTTCTGACCCTGATAGCGGGATTCTCGTTGACAAGGTGACGAAGAATGAGGGAGAGATGGAGTGCCATCAAGAGGCCTTATCTTCAAGTTATGCATATTGGAACAATATCCCGGGCATGGCAGCTTCTTCACCGGCTCTGGCATGGAATCCTGCGGCCAATAAACTTCAGGTCGTGGTTCGGGCTTCCGATAATTCCATCTGGGCAGCTTCGTTCAATTCCGCTGGTGTTTTTAATAATGATTGGGTTTTAATTCCAGGGCTCACAGCTTCTTCACCGGCACTGGCATGGAACCCCGTGGCCAATAAACTTCAGATGGTAGTAAGGGCTTTCGATAATTCCATCTGGAATGCTTCATTCAACTCCGCTGGTGTTTTCAACAATGATTGGGTTTCTATCCCAGGTCTGACAGCCTCTTCACCTGCTTTGGCCTGGAATCCCGTGGCTAACAAACTTCAGATTGTGGTCAGGGCTTCTGATGACTCCATCTGGGCTGCGTCATTCAATTCTAATGGTTTCTCCAATAATGATTGGGTTTCTATTCCAGGCATGACAGCTTCTTCACCGGCTTTAGCATGGAATCCTGTGGCCAATAAACTTCAGGTCGTGGTCAGGGGCTCCGATGACTCCATCTGGGCTGCTTCGTTCAACTCCGTCGGTGTCTTTAATAATGATTGGGCTTCTATTCCAGGTCGAACAGTTGATTCACCTGCTCTGGTTTGGGATGAACTGGCATCTGAATGCTGCATGATGGTCAGATCTTCTGGAGATTCAATCTGGTTTAAAACCTTTACCTCAATCGCTGGTTTGAATGCAGCTTGGACACCTATCCCGGGGAAAAATACAACTTCTTCGCCTGGCATGGCCTATATTCCATCTTCAGATTATCTCTGCATTATTGTTCGAGCTTCAGATAATTCATTGTGGATGATGTCTTATTAACAGGGAGTTGGATCATTAATAAAGCTTTCGTTTCAAGATAACCCTACCGACCGCAACTAAATCTGCCAACCCCATACCTTGGTAGATGAAGAGTTAATCCTTATACCCCTCTTTAGAAAAGAGGGGTGGGGGAAGATTTTCCAAAGGGGGATAGAAACCCTGTAACTGAGGCATTATTTCTTGCTATAAAATAAACCTTGACTTAGTTTCGTAGAGTAGTATCATAAGTCTGTTTGAAAAAGGTTAAATTTTTATAGAGAGGAGGAGTAAACGATGAGAAAAAAGCAAGTAAGGTTAACGATGTTTATGGTGCTGGTTGGCATCCTATTTACTTTTGGGTTGAGCTATGCTCAAACCCCACCCACCTTATTGGTGGTGGTCCGTGCCTCCGATGATAGCCTCTGGAAGATGATCTGTGATGAGACAGCGTGCAGTTCATTCTCAAGTTTTCCCGGATTGTTTCGCTATCAACCTACTGTGACCTGGGATGAAACAGCTCAGGAATGGGTACTTGTGGGAACAGCATCGAACAATACGATCTGGATGTCGACCTTCGATAAGAATGGAAACTTCAATAATGATTGGGCACCCTTACCTGGGTTAACACCATCGCCAGCAGGAGCATCAGCAGGAACTCCTCGGGGGGTAACGAGAACGGTGAATTGTCCGACACAATCCCTGCAGGCTGAAATTAATGCCGCCAATCCCGGGGATGTCATTAACGTGACAGGCACCTGCAATGAGAACATCACCTTTTTACATGAAAAGCAGAGGATTACCATAGACGGTGGGAATGTGGCAACGATTAATGGGCCAAGTTCAAGTAACAGCACAGTGATGGTGAGAGGAGCCAATGGGATAGTGATTCAGAATTTCACAATTACTGGAGGAGCAAGAGGTATTCAGCTATGGAGGGGGGCATCCGCTACGATCAATCACAATACAATCCAGTCTACAGGAGGCCAGGGGATCGTTGTCGGATCATCCTCCCACGGTGTCATAAAGAATAACACTATCCAAAACAATCCTGGAACTGGAATTATGGTGGAAGAGAATTCGCAAGTTAGGATTGGATTCGATACAACTTCCGATTCAACGTCCAGTCCCAACACGATTCAGAACAACGGTCAGAACAACGGGGGAAGAGGGATTCTTGTATGGAAGGGATCCACGGCCTGGATCGTGGGCAACACCATCGCGAGTAATGGTAGTGATGGGATTGGTGTCATGAGGCTTTCTGAAGCGACTATTTCAAGCAACACGATTAATGCTAACGCTGGAAGCGGGATCTATGTAAGCCATAATTCTGGCATCACCTTAGGTGAAGACAATCCGACAAATTTCTTGGGTTACCCAAATTATACAACCTCTAATAACACGGAATATGGGATCCGATGTAGCATGGGGGCATATGTCAGAGGGCACCTCGGGAGCTCGAATCAAATTAATGGTAACTCGGGCCAGCAAACCATCTCTTCCAATTGTCCACAAGATTTAACTACACCCTGATCAGAGAAAGGGTTTGCTAAAGGGAAAAATGTAAAAGGGGACGGGAGACTGTCCCCTCTTTTTTTTCAATAATCTCTATCGTTATATTTTAGTGACGAATAGAATACCAACACCAATGAGAACGATTCCAATAATTTTAAATAAATCGATTTCTTCTTTTAAAAAGAGCACGGAGGCAATAATAATGCTTGCATAACTCAGTCCGGCCAGAAGTGGGAAGATGGTGGTTAATTGCTTTTTGGAAAGAAGGATGAGCCAGGCAAGAAAACTGAGAATATATAACAGCAAGCCAACAATAAATTCAGGATGATGATAAGCATATTTTAAGAATTTATTATATTCTTTCAAGTGATAAGTCTCAAAGCC
>JACAEV010000142.1 GCA_013388645.1 Syntrophaceae bacterium
AAATAGGCAGGCAAGGTGGCGACCAAGGTCTTTCCTTCACCCGTTGCCATCTCCGCGATCTTCCCTTCGTGAAGAACAATGCCTCCGATCAATTGGACATCATAATGCCTTTCGCCAAGTGTCCGTTTCGCCGTTTCCCGAACAACGGCAAAGGCTTCAGGAAGAATCTCCTCTAAGGACTCCCCTTTCTCCATCCGTTCTCTAAATTCAGAAGTTTTGGCCTGGAGCTGATCATCACTCAATGGATGGATGGTTGCTTCAAGTTGATTTATTTTTTCAACGAGGGGTTGAATCCTTTTTAATTCCCTCTCATTCTTACTCCCCACAATTTTCTTGATCAATGAACCGATCATAAAGTGGTCTTCTCCTCCGAACTTTTTTTCATCTCAAAAAATTATATAATGGATACAGTGGGGTTTCAATAATTAAAAGAAAAAGGCCCGGCGGGGAAATCCTCCGTCGGGCCTCTCCTTTCTGAAAGAGAATTCCTTCAATTTAAGATATATCTCATAGGGTTGACCGGTATGCCATTGAGCCTCACCTCATAATGGAGGTGGGGACCAGTTGTTTTTCCAGTCATCCCTACCTCTGCAATTTGATCGTTTCTTTTAACTTTTTGACCCACGCGCACCAAAACTTTATTCAGATGGCTATATCGTGTGGTCATTCCAAACCCGTGAGAGATCACCAATATCTTTCCATGTGCCACATCATTCCCGATATCCGAAACAATCCCGTCAGCAGGGGCAATGACAGGAGTTCCTACCCGGTTGGAGATATCCAATCCTTCATGCATCTGTGTCAATCCCGTAAAAGGATTGGCCCGGAAACCAAAACCTGACGTCACCCAACCCATGGCTGGCCATATGGAGGGAGTATGAGTCAGGACTTCCCTTTTGGCCTGTAAAAGTCTTTCCAGTTCAGAAAGGCTTTCTTCCCTGGACATGGCTTCTGATCGGAGACGTTCGATATCCGTCCTCATTTGCTGGATCAATCCCTTCTCGTCTTTTTCGGCCCTCAATTTGTCTCGAACATCAGAGGGAGAGGGCCCTCCCATCCCGATCAAGGAGGTGGCATCTTGCCCTTTCTCCAAATTGGCAATGATTCTAATTTTTCTGTCAAAATCTTTGAGCTTGGAGAGTTGTTTTTCCAAGTCCTCTATTTTGGAAGAGAAAAAATGGATTTTCGATCTCTGCTCCTGGGTTTCATGCCGTAACTGATTTAATTCAACGGTTTTTTTTCTGACCTGAATATAATCACAAAAGAAAAAAATCGTAGAAAGGAGGCCAAAGGTAAAGAGATAAAGTCCTATCTTAAAAGTCTTTTTATGTATCCGGAGATGTCTGGTCTTAGACGTCTTTTGGCCAAAGATCAGAATATTAAAATATTCTTTATCCAAAACGGCCTCCTTGTTCTACCCTCGAAGCGTAGCACAAGATCACGAAAACCTTATTCTTTTACCAAATTAAAGATTGCCCTGTCAAGTTTTTTTTGAATCCAATTTAAGAAAAGAAGGAAATCTTGGATGATTCTCTTAAGTCCCACTTATAAAGACCTTTTCGGCCAAGAGGCTTGGAGCCCCGACCCCTCCAAAAAACCTGAGATCATCCCCGACGCCGACCACCTTCTGAAAGAGTTCAAAGAGATTTCCTGCAATGGCAACCGATTTCACTGGATGGCCCTTCTCTCCTTTTTCAATCCAACTGCCTGAACAACCTAAAGAAAAATCTCCTGAAATAGGATCTATTGTGTGAAGACCCATGACCTCTTCCACAACCACTCCTCGGAAAAGGTTCTCCATCAGCTTTTGAAAAGAGAGAGATCCAGGTTCAATATAGAAATTTGAGATCCCAATCCCAGGGGGCGCTTTGATGCCATGACGTCGGCTGTTTCCGGTCGATGCTCTCGCGGATCCTTTGGAGAATAGGTTTTCTCGATTGGCCCAATAACGGTCATACAGAAACCCTTCAATCACTCCCTGAGCAACTAAACATGTCTTTTGACAGGGCATACCTTCTCCATCGATGGGAGCCGTTGAAGCCCCATTAGGGTGAAGTCCATCATCAAGAATTGTCAAAAGCGGAGAAAAAAAGGTTACTCCTTGCTTCCCTCTCAAAAGGGATTTTCCTTTTTGAACCTGATCTGCTAAAAACGAATGAGCGAGGACCGACAAAAATTCTGAGGCGATATGATTCCGAATCAGAACCGGATAAACACCCGTAGGAATCCTCTTGCCCCCCAAACTGTCTAAGGCTTTCCGACCAGCAGATTGCCCCACCCTCTCTGCATCGAGATCATTAAAATAATGGCTCACATCAAAATCCCATCCCACCTCTGACTCTCCCCGCTCTTCAGCTACTGCCGTTACACTGATAGAATTAAGGGTGTGATCATACGTGAAATGAAGTCCTTTCGAATTAATCAGAGTTATTCTGGAAAGGATTTCCTGATAAGCGGCCTTCCGCACCTTTTTGATCCTCATTAAATCCACCGACTTGGCCGATGTCTCTACCTGTATTGCTTTTTCGATCTTTTTCTTTTCTTCAATCTTTTCCAGCGATTCGTCAAAAATAGGCAGTGGGGGAGGAATTGTCTGGAGGGGGGGTGCAAAGTCGAAGCAGGGATCTTCAGCAGTGGCCCGAGCACTACCGACCGCATCGTCGACCATCCGATTCAATTCGATGAAGGATGGTTGTTGTTCAAAATGAGAGGGGCTTGAGAAAGTCAGGTAAGAAAAACCCATCCGCTGATGATTTAAAATACGAAAGGACATTCCCAGATAGCGCGACGTCTGAAGAGTTTCAATCTTTCCATCCTTTGACTCTATGTCAAATTGGGAGGATTGATTTAAATAAACTTCATACCCGTCAACAGATTTCTTCTGGAGAATTCTTAGGACTTGGTCGATGATTTCATCCATAAAAATGTCCATCGTCCGTCACTTGTTGATTCCGAGATTCTTAACTCTAAATTCTTAA
>JACAEV010000206.1 GCA_013388645.1 Syntrophaceae bacterium
CTTAAAAGAACACGAGGAGATTCGGCCTGATTACCTGGAGCAATTGAAAAATGAAATCCTATCGGATGGTATTCTTAAGATGCCTATTGCCGTGGATAAAAAAACTTTTATCATCTTAGACGGACACCACCGATTGCATGCGTTAAAAAAGATAGGGTGCAAGAGGATTCCGGTTCTTCTCTTTGACTATCAATCACCAGAGATAGAAGTACTTCCTCATCGAGAGGGTGAAACTGTTACCAAAGAGATGATCATTCGGACGGCCTTAGCAGGTCGGAGAATGCCTCCCAAGACCTCTAAGCATATGATCCTGATTAAAGGGGAGCTAAAGCACATCTCTGTTCTCGAGAAAGATGTGAACATCCCGCTGGATCAATTAAAATAGATTTGATCATCACTTCCCATTTTTCGTTTTGCAATTGGAATTTTTCAATGATAAGTTTTAATGAAGGGGGTAGGTTATGAAATTTCCAGAAGAATTACTATATACAGAAAGTCATGAGTGGGTGAAAAATGAGGGGGGTGAGGTGATCATTGGACTGACAGATTATGCTCAACATCAATTGAAGGATATCGTCTATGTTGAAATTCCCGAAGTTGGGTTGAAATTCAGAAAGGGTGAGAGCATTGGGGTAGTGGAATCCGTTAAGACCGTTGCCGATATTTATTCCCCGGTGTCCGGTAAAATCAAGGAGGGAAATATTACCCTGAAAGACCATCCTCAATTCGTCAACGAAGATCCTTATGGGAAAGGGTGGTTGGTCAAAATGGAGATTCAAGACAAAGAAGAATTAGAAGGACTTCTTTCAGCCAGAGATTACCAAGGCTTGCTTCCAAAGGAATGATAGATGCAAGATTTTAATCGTTACATCCCCCATACGGAAGAAGAGATCCATAAGATGCTTGATGCCATCGGTATCAGAAAATTAGAGGACCTTTTTCAAACGATCCCCCGAGAAGTGAGGCTTTCCAAGGCGTTAAATCTTCCTGAACCTCTACCTGAACCGGAGCTCTTTCACCATTTTCAAAGGCTTCAAACTCCCGTCATGAGCAGTTTTTTAGGAGCAGGGGCTTATCATCATTTTATTCCAGCGATTGTTTCGAGCTTGGTTTCTCGTTCAGAGTTCTATACTGCCTACACCCCTTACCAACCTGAGATCAGTCAGGGAACGCTTCAGGCGATTTTCGAGTATCAGACATTGATGTGTCAATTGACAGGGATGGAGGTTTCGAATGCCTCCCTTTACGATGGAGCGTCAAGTTTAGCAGAAGCCGTAATGATGGCCAACCGGGTTACGAGAAGAAAGAAAGTTCTTCTTTCGCAAACGCTTCATCCTGAGTATCGAAGAGTGATCCAGACCTATATTGACCCGGACCAACAGGAGATCATCCTGATTCCTTATGAGAAGGGCGGAGGTAGAACGGATGAGAAGATGTTGTTCGATCTCCTCAATGAAGAGGTCAGCGCAGTAGTTATTCAGAGCCCCAACTTTTTTGGTGTCATTGAAGACCTTCGTCCCATTGGAGAAAAGATCCACCACTTAGGAGGGTTGATGATTGTGGGGTTCAGTGAACCCATTGCCTATGGAATGTTACACCCTCCTGGCGCAACGGGAGCTGATATCGTTGCAGGTGAAGGCCAGAGTCTTGGTATACCTCTTTCATACGGTGGCCCTTATCTCGGTATCTTTACCACTCAGGAAAGGTTTGTCAGAAATATGCCTGGCCGGTTAGTTGGCGAGACAATAGATTTGGATGGCAAGAGAGGTTTTGTCCTCACCCTTGCGACCAGGGAACAGCATATTCGGAGGGAGCGAGCCACTTCCAATATCTGTACCAATGAAGGTCTTTGTGCCTTAATGGCAACGGTTTATTTATCCTGCCTTGGAAAAGAGGGTTTGAGGGAGTTGGCCATGATGAATCTGAGCAGGGCTGAATATACGAAGAAGATTATTTCTCTGATTCATGGTTGCAAGGTAAACTTCACTGGACCCACGTTTAATGAATTTGTGTTGAAGATTGAAAAGGACCCCAAGAAGGTTTTGGAAAAACTGAAAAAGGAAAAGATCATAGGGGGATTCCCTTTGGTAAAATTTTATCCCGAGCTCGACCATCATCTGTTGGTGACGGTAACCGAGATGAACAAAAGAGAAGAGATAGATCGTTGGGCCAATGCCCTTGAAAGGGCATTGAAAGGGTAGATGCCTCTGTGAATGTTATTCCTGCGAAAGCGGGAACCCCCTATAGAAAAGAATAACCGAAAACATGGCTTCTTTTTTTCGCAGGGATAGAAAGGAAAGAAGAAACTGGACAAATTTATGGCAAAAATAAAGGATACCGGTTTAATTCAAGACGAGCCGCTGATCTTTGAGCAGGGGGGAAAAGGAAGGAAGGGATATTCTTTACCCCGATGGGATGTGGAGGTAGCGGAGGCTCAAAGCCTCATCCCAACCCAACTCTTAAGGGAGGAGTTGATAGGTTTTCCTCAACTGAGTGAGGTCGACGTGGTTCGTCATTTTACCCGACTTTCTCAATGGAACTACGGAGTGGATAGCGGACTTTATCCTTTGGGATCCTGTACGATGAAATACAACCCAAAGGTCAATGAAGAAATTGTAAAAATGAGCGGGTTTTCTAATATCCATCCCTATACCCCTGAGGATCTTTCTCAAGGGATTCTAAAATTGATGCATGAATTACAAAGCTTTCTTGCTGAAATCACAGGGATGGATGAGGTGTCGTTGCAGCCAGCCGCTGGGGCTCACGGTGAATTGGCTGGGATGATGATGGTGAGGGCGTGTCTTGAGGCACGTGGAGAGAGAAGAAAGAAAGTGCTGGTTCCCGATACGGCTCATGGGACAAACTGCTCCACCTCTACGATCGCCTCTTATCAAATGGTGGAGATTAAATCGAATGAGAAAGGGGTGATCCCTTCAGAAAAAGTGGCCGAGCTGATGGATGATGAAGTAGCGGCCATCATGGTGACCAATCCGAATACATTAGGCCTTTTTGAGGAAAATTTGGGAAAGATTGCTGAAGTGGTTCACCGGAAGGGGGGATTTGTCTATTGTGATGGAGCTAACCTCAATGCGCTGATGGGGATTCTGAAACTGGGTGATTTGGGAGTCGATGTGGTTCATATCAATCTTCATAAAACCTTTTCCACCCCTCACGGTGGTGGAGGGCCTGGTGCCGGCCCAGTGGCGGTCAAAAACGAGTTGGCTCCATATCTTCCGATTCCAGTGATTGAGAAAGATGGGGAAATCTATCGGCTGAATGACGATCGGCCATATAGCATTGGAAAGATGAGAGCCTTTTATGGAAATTTTGGGGTTTTGGTCAAAGCATATGCCTATATCCTTTCCATGGGAGCAGAAGGACTTAAGAGGGTTAGTGAAATGGCTGTTTTGAATGCCAACTACTTGATGAAAAAGTTAAAAGGTCATTATCATCTGCCATATGATCGACCGTGTATGCACGAGTGTGTTTTCACAGACCGATTTCAGGAAAAATATCATGTCAGCACTCTCGACATTGCTAAGAGATTGATCGATTATGGCTTTCATCCCCCCACGATCTATTTCCCTTTGGTTGTGAAGGGAGCACTGATGATGGAGCCCACCGAGACAGAAAGCAAAGAAAGCATCGATCGATTTATCGAGACGATGGTTCAGATTGCCGAAGAGGCGAAGGAACATCCAGATCTTCTTCGACAGGCTCCACAGAGAGCGAAGGTAAGAAGGCTCGATGAAGTCCTGGCAGCCAGAAAACCCAAATTAAGGTGGACGGGAAATCAATAAATCCGAAGCACGAAATCCCTGCCTTCGCCGAAGCGGCTTCGCGCAGGCAGGCGAAGCTTGAAACAAATTTAAAATTCAAATTTCTCAATTTTCAAAACAATGTTGGTTATTTGAAATTTGGCCATTCGGATTTGTTTCGAATTTTCCGCCAGAGGAGGATCTGCCTTGGGCACGACGATATTCGGATTTCGAATTTAATGATTGCCTATGGATCGTAGAGGATACATAATAGACCTTGGGTTGATGGATTACCAAAAGGCTTGGGATCTTCAACATCGACTTTGGTCAAGGCGAGTCAAAGAAGAATTACCCGATCTATTGCTTATTCTTGAACATCCACATGTCATTACTTTGGGTAGACGTGGAAACCGATCACACTTGCTCGCTTCTCCAGAGATTCTGGTGGAGATGAAGATCCCGCTCTTCCATGTGGAGAGGGGAGGGGATGTGACTTACCACGGTCCTGGTCAGATAGTCGCCTATCCTATTTTTGATTTAAGGAATTACGGATATCGTCTGATCCGATATATCAGTGAACTCGAAGAGGTCATTCTTCGTGTGCTAAAAGATTTTAAAATCGAGGGGGCAAGAGACCCATTGACCCGGGGTGTATGGGTGAACGGAGAGAAGATCGCTTCGGTAGGGGTGGCAATCAAACGGTGGGTTTCATTCCATGGATTTTCATTGAACTATGAGACCGACTTGAAATATTTTGAATTGATCAACCCCTGCGGCCTCGAAGGGAAAAAGATGACCTCCATAGAGAAGATTCTGGGGATAAAAATCTCTCGGAATGAGTTAGCCCAAAGATTGTCTATTCATTTTAAAGAGATTTTTCAGAGGAATTGGGAAGAAAAAAGACTGCAGGAGCTAATATAAGCAATTATGATGATCTCGTAAAAAGTCTGGAAAGGCCATTTTCTGTCATTCCTGCGCATGCAGGAATCCAGTATTTTCATGTAGTTAGAATTCCCTGGATTCCCGTTTTCACGGGAATGACGACTTTTTAC